>CAMBSL010000130.1 GCA_945870455.1 Pirellula staleyi DSM 6068
GCATAGGCTTGTGCATTCGAATCCGCGTTCGGCGAATGCTCTGGGCGATTTGTCATCGCGACGCGTTCTGAGAACCCAAGTATCGTATTGACCGCGATAGTGTGGTTCAGCGGAACCCACCGTCGCGGCGGATCCTCTTCTCCGCCGGAAACGAGGAAAGGTCGTGGTGCCATCAAAGCATGCAATTCGTGCAAGTCATGCCCCTCGGCTCTCAATCGTGGATACGCTCCACGCGCTGGATTGGATGGTGTTACCAAGCCTCGCTCTCGCCACGGTTTCGGATGATAACCTAGATACCATGGCTCCCAATAATTGATATTGGATCGTGTATCATCAAACACGATACCGGGATCGGACCAGACAGCACACGCATACTTGTCGAACAAGCAGGACGCAAACATAGCCCATTTGCCACCAAACGAATGACCCACAATCCCGATACGCTTCGAATCGACCTCCGGGCGAGACGCGAGGACGTACCAAGCGTTGGCTGCCGCGTAGGCCAGCATCGATAACGGCTCCACCTTGGCATCCTCCAAGCTTGGATGATAAATCGAGTATGTCTTTGCTGCGGTTGCATCGGAGGTTCCAATCGATAACGTCACGAAGCCTCGTCGAGCTAATTGAAGAGCGAAATCCCGGTCTGCACCCTTCAATCCAATCGCCGTTTCTGGCTCATAGTAAACGGAAACAACGGCAGGGAGCGGACCTTTTCCATCAGGAACCAACAAGTATCCCGTTGTAAACTCACTGGGTGTCCAAAGAAAGCGAATCTTGAGCTGCTGGAAGTTTTCACGGCGGGTTGTTTCGAGTATCTCAACCTTTGGGTCTGAAATAAATGCCGGCCAAGCTCCCATGAGAGTTTGCCAGTACTTGGTTATCTCCGACCGACGTTCTGTCCATTGCTCGGAGTTCTGTACCATCCGGCCGTCGTCAAACTTAAGCGGCGATCGATACTCCCCCATGACGCCCTTCCACTCATCGGGTGGCAATAAGTAAGGCTCAACCCGCTTTCGAGCAGCGTCTTGGATGGAGTTCGCTCCCGTCACTATTGGTTTGGCTTCGACACGAACATGCAAATGAGCAACTGCCTTGACGCCGAAAGCATCCGTGCGATGTACTTGAGCGACGTAGTCTCCAGGCTTTTGATACTGGTGAGTCGTGACTGCGTAGCCATCGGGTGCCAACTGGACTTCGTTCCCGTCGGACTGAACGTCCCTCGTAGGGCTGCCATCACCAAAATCCCAGGTCTCATTGCCATGCTTGTTCCCAAAGCTTCGGACCTTAAATTTCACCTTATCCCCTGGCTGGACTCCAGTCGTTGGGAAGTAGTTTGCATGGATCGAAGGTGTAACTCGCGTTGGATGGGTTGGGTCGCAAACATACACGTCTGCAAAATCATAGGACACATTTCCTATGTCGTCCGTCACTCGCAAGATTTCACTGTATTTCCCCGGCTTGTTATAGGTGCGAACGACCATGGCGTCTGAAGCAATCGAGCCATCTCCGAACTGCCATTCGAACCTGAGCTTTCCCTTGGATTGACTCCATGATTTTGAGCCATCGAGAAGAGCGAACTCTCCCGCCCATAGGAGATGATGAGGACGAGCTACTGCGATGAGCGACGGCTGATATTGCTTCAAGTACGCTTCCCAAAGATAGGCGTAGCCCTCTTCGGTACCCCACTTACCGGACGGTTGGCGACACTTGATTTCGAAGTGCAAATGCGACCAGCCTCCGCTGCCCCCCTCCTTGCCCAACAAGCCAAGGCGATCTCCCATTTTCATCACACGGCCAAGGACAACATTTTTGTCGAACTCTTTCAAGTGGCTATAGCGATAGTACCACCCCCTTGCATCCTTTAAGTAAAGCACGTCATATCGCGGTGCAACGGGCGAATCCTCTTTGTGTCCTTCCAAAACTTCATTGGAAACGGAAACAACCAGTCCTTCGGTTGCGGCAACAACCTCCACCATTCCTTCTGAGCCGCCGATATCGAGGCCACTGTGATAATAAATGGGTCGCTTGCCCGGCTTTTCACCACCATCCACAAAGACAGGCTCGTTGGCCATGTGCGTATTCGAAGCAAACCACTTTTGCTTGACAGGATAGATGAACGATCCTGGGTTGATCAGCGGGGAGCCAGACGGCCACAATCGAATTCTTGCATCTTTGCCCAAGCCCCAAAAAGCAGCATCGCCATTTTCGTTGATGCCTTTGGTGATCGAGCAATCGACTTGAGTAGAACCGACCAACACGGGCAATTGATAGTTGGCAGAAATGAGTTGCTGTTTCAAGCCATTGATCTCGACCGTCACGACGGCGGCTCGTACGGCAAAGCAAACTCCATCGCGAAACTCCTTCAGGTCCAAGAGTTTTACCGTTGACTTGGTTCCGTCGCACAGAGTGACTTCAGTCGACTCGCCGACATTTAAATCTACCGTGCGAACGAGTGGTTTGAGTGCGCTCGGTGGTGAAGAGGGCTGCGCTAATGCATTCGTTGCATGGCAACCAAGAACACCCATCGCGAGTGTCAATGCAGAGAGAAATGAGCACATCCAACGAAATGACAAAATACACCTCCGATCGTGAAGTGGGTAAGACAACTTACATAACAAATGTCACAAGTCGTCGAATTTTACCGTGTCTGCAGGGCGATCGCCGCGAAATCGAGCAAGTCCAGTTCGGACATAATCGATGATGAGAAAAATTCCACCGACACAGCTTCCGCCCAAATAACCAAGTAAGACCCCCAGAATCGGTGTGCCAAGAAATAATGCAATGCGGGAGGCAGGGTAAAGTGATTTATTAAAGCCTGCCCCGGAAAAAAAGAAGATTGCTGCGAGATAAATGGCGCCCGCTACCATGGACGCAGCACGCGGTGACTCTCCTTTGAGCAAAATGGCTTGCGAAATACCGATAAATGAAAAAAATCCGCCGATAGCCAAAAACGACCGGAAATCCACCCGAAGTAGGTTCATCAACGCAAAAAGGCAGGCATAAAAAACGGTGATCACCAGCAAGGTAGCTAAGTCCACTTTGCGAGGTACCGAGTAGATTGTCTTAGGCGAATCAAGCATTAGCAGCCATCGTGGAACACAGCATTGGGTTGTTGAGCGTCGAGACTAAACAACGATTCTAGCATGTTCGACCACCAATGTAGAACAATTGTTGACGCGTTTGCCTACGTCCAAACTGCATAGAGCAACAACACCATCATCGCAGTCCCACAGATTGTTTTCAGTAGGGTCCCAAGCAATTTACCCCAGAGTGCACCCCAGCCGATTCGGATACTTACGTCCCATTCTTTGCCCGCCCAGCGTTCCCCCGCTACGGCACCTCCGAACGCTCCCAATCCGCCAAACACGACAGCCGCAATGAGGCTACCAACGATGGGTACAGGGACCCCAACGAACATTCCCGCAATGGCCCCTACAATCGAACCGACCACAGCGAGGACCGTTCCCTGCCGCGATCCGCCAAGCTGATTGACACCCGCTGCGCCAGCTACGAATTCGACAACTTCACCTGCGATTGCCATCGTCAATAGCGTCAGCATCGTCGGCAGCTGAATGCCGACATGCATTGAATCGGGCGCAAAATACGCCAGCATACCTGCCGCCAAGACCAATCCCCAGTTGCCAGGTAGGCCGAGCAATGTACCCACCCACAAAAGGGGAGCAAGGAGAGTTACTAAGCTAGCAATCAAGGTATTCAAAAATGGACTTTCATCGATTTTGGCTTCGATTTTTGGTCGAGATCGCGAAGCTGGCCGTCTTTGGAATTAGGAAGATCTTTGGGGGATATTGGCGAGATTCCGGAAAATTGGTTATGCTATTTACGCCAGGTAACCTTCAGTGTTTCGGATTTCGATCGATCACCCAGCCGGAGGAGTCAGGATGAGCGAGAGCTCCGCGTTAGATTGTAGCGTATTGGTACTTAATCGCTTCTATATGGCCGTACGTGTCGTCGACGTTCGTCGAGCCATGACTCTTCTATATCGCGGTTGTGCGGAAGTCATCGTTATCGAGGAGGACAGGTATGCCAATTATGATTTCGAAAATTGGTGTGAATTGTCGGAGCTGCAAGCCTTAGAAAAGCAGCGAGGCGAGGATTACGTGCGAACACCGACCCGCGAGCTTCAGGTGCCCCGCATTGTGCGATTGGTTTTGTACGACCGCATCCCGAAGTCAACGGTGCGGTTCAATCGAAAGACGCTTTTCGCACGAGACGGATACCGCTGTCAGTATTGTGCACAAACGCGTCCGATGAGTCAGTTGAGTTTGGACCACGTCGTCCCGCGTTCGCAAGGTGGAAAAACGACTTGGGAGAATGTGGTTTGCTCGTGTACCAACTGCAACAGCAAGAAGGGGGGGCGGACTCCGCTTCAAGCGTCCATGAAACTGCTGACAACCCCGATACGACCCCATGCCAATCCTGGTATTGCTGTGACCCTAAAAGACCCGCGTTACGAATCCTGGAAAACGTTTTTGACGAGTGCGGCGAGCTGACAATTAGGACACAGCCGACAAAAGTCACGCGTAGTAGGCACATTCCATGTGCCGTCCACCTAGTATCCTGGCAAAAGCATGACTGCGAACGGCACGGCGGAGCGTGCCTGCACCTTTTGCTGGCTGCGTCGATTAGGCGTTGCCATCAATGGTCGTTTAGGGCCTTAGCCTTTGCTCGCGATTTTTGCCCAGGTATCTTTGAGCGTCACAATTCGGTTAAAGATCGGTACGCCTGGCGCCGAATCCTTGATGTCAGCGCAAAAATATCCGTTGCGTTCGAACTGCACTCGCGCACCGGCCGCTTGTTTTGCAAGCTCAAGTTCAACTCTGGCTCGCACGACTCGCACACTATTCGGATTGATATTATCCAGAAACGTTTTCCCCTCTGGTGCTTCGTCTGGGGTCTCGCTGATAAACAATCGATCGTAAAGTCGAACTTCGACTTCGGATGATTGGCTCGCGGAAACCCAGTGGATAGTCCCTTTCACTTTGCGTTCGATGGCGGTCGGCGAACCGCTCTTGGTGGTGGGGTCGTAGGTGCAATTCAATTGAACGATATTGCCCGTAGCGTCCTTAACAACTTCGTCACAACGAATGATGTAGCCGTAACGCAACCGAACCTCGCCGCTGGGCTTAAGCCGAAAGAATTTGGAAGGAGGCGTTTCCATGAAATCATCGCGTTCAATATAGATCTCGCGAGTAAAAGGGATCTGCCTAGAGCCTCCTGTTGGATCTTCGGGATTGTTGACCGCTTCCATCCATTCGGTCTGGTCGGTTGGGTAATTCGTGAGAACCACTTTGATCGGATCGAGTACTGCCATAAATCGAGGTGCGACCGCGTTGAGGTGTTCTCGTATGCTGCTTTCTAAAATAATGACATCGATCGTGCTGCTAAATCGAGCCACTCCAATCTTGTCGCAAAACGATCGCAAGCTTTCTGGAGTGTATCCTCGCCGACGCAAGCCACTGATTGTAGGCATGCGCGGGTCGTCCCAGCCGCTCACGTGTTTTTCATTGACCAACTGAAGCAGTTTGCGTTTGCTCATCACCGTGTAGGACAAGTTCATTCGTGCGAACTCCATTTGTCTCGGGTGATAGATGCGAAGGGTTCGGCAGAACCAATCGTACAACGGGCGATGGTTTTCGAATTCAAGCGTGCAGATCGAATGCGTGATGCCTTCGATGGAATCGCTTTGTCCATGTGCCCAATCGTACATTGGATAGATGCACCAAGTATCGCCTGTTCGATGATGATGAGCATGCATGATGCGATACAAGACGGGATCCCGAAGGTTCAAGTTGGCTGCGCTCATATCGATTTTCGCGCGAAGCGTTCTCTCCCCGTCCACGAACTCGCCATTCTTCATGCGTTCGAACAGATCCATATTCTCGTCGACCGAGCGATCTCGAAACGGGCTGTTGCGTCCAGGTTCAGTCAACGTACCACGATAGTCTCGCATCTGATCTGCATTCAAGTCGCAGACGAAGGCGTGTCCTTCGCGGATGAGTTGTAATGCCCATTCGTAGAGTCTGCCGAAGTAATCGGAAGCAAAGGTTAGCTCATCCCATTGGAAGCCCAGCCACTGGACGTCCGTCTTGATGGAATTGACATACTCTTCGTTCTCTTTCGTTGGATTCGTATCGTCGAACCTCAAATTGCATTTTCCGCTGTAGGTTTTGGCCAATCCAAAATTAAGACAAATACTCTTGGCGTGCCCAATATGAAGATAGCCGTTGGGTTCTGGTGGAAAACGGGTCACCACGTGCCTTCCGGCGAGTTCGGGTTTGGTGGCAAAATCCTTTTCCACTTCCACCTCGATGAAGTTTTTGTGGGAACTTGGATCGTGAGATTCGTTTGTGTCGTTCACGTTGTCATCTTCCTTGTTTCAAATGCGTTGGAGGCCATTCGGCAAGCGACCGACAGGCCCAGGCGAAACATTATCGCGAAAATTCGGAAAAGCCAATAGGAACGATCGATTGTGGGTAAGGAAATGCCAACACTGGAAACATGAGTGAGTCACTATTTCAGTCAAACTTAGCTACAATAGACCGTCCCTGTTCTTGGTACCATCTAGTCACATCGCAATTGTTTTTCTCATTCCTTCAAAATCACTTGATCCTATGTCAATAACTTCGTCTCACCCAATTGCATTCTCCGCTTGTTTCTGCATTGGATTACTTTTTGTTCCTTTCAGCTCATCGGTCACGGCGGAAGACCAAAGCGGCCAATGGTTTCAGTGGCGAGGTCCCAATCGCGATGGCATTTCCCAAGAAAAAGGCTTGATGAAATCATGGCCTGAAGCGGGGCCACCCGTTTCTTTCCGTGTGAAAGGGCTTGGCAAAGGGATGTCGAGTGTTGCGATCGCTGATGGTCAACTCCTTACGTTGGGCAATTTCGACGGCAAGACTCAGCTCATTTGCCGTAACCAAGCCAATGGCGAAGCGATTTGGAACACGCCATTTACACCGGCCAAACAAGATCCGAATTGCAGTCCAACGATCGATCTGGCGAGCGGATTGGTTTTCGCGCTTTCGAATGACGGAATCCTTGTTTGCTGCAAACTTGCTACCGGAGAAAAAGTTTGGCAGAAGAGTTTTGCAGACGATTTCGGTGGCAAGATGGAATCGGGTTGGGGCTACAGTGAGTCTCCACTCGTGGATGGCAACACGTTATTGTGCACGCCGGGTGCCAAAGATGCGATGGTAGTGGCCTTGAACAAAATGACGGGTGAGCCGATTTGGAAAGGCAAAGCTCCTGAGGGCAAGTTGCGAGGCAATGACGGGGCGGGTTACTCGTCCGTCATCAATTCCGACGCGGCCGGAGTGAAGCAGTACATTCAACTGGTTGGGCATGGCGTCGTGAGTTATGCCGCCGACTCAGGAGAGTTGCTTTGGAACTACGATCGGATCGCTAATACGACTGCCAACATTCCAACGCCGATTGCTAAGAACAACTTTGTGTTTTGCTCATCGGGTTACGGAGATGGCGGAACTGCCTTATTGGAAATAACAAAGAATGGAAACAAGCTCGAAGCAACCGAGATCTATTACAAGACTAGCCAAGAATTGCAAAATCATCACGGTGGCATGATCATGATTGGTGATTTCGTTTATATGGGTCAAGGGCACAACAATGGTTTCCCGGCTTGTATTGAATGGAAGACGGGCAAAAACCTTTGGGACAAATCCAGAGGTGCTGGCACGGGGTCAGCCGCAATCGTTGCTGCCGATGGCAATCTCTATTTTCGTTACCAAGACAGCACCATGGCGTTGATCGATACCGCGACAAACAAGTACAAATTGATCAGTCAATTCAAACTGCCGACTCACAATGGCGAAAGCTGGCCTCACCCTGTGATCGCAGGTGGCAAATTGTTTGTGCGCGATCAAGACGAATTAGTTTGCTTTGACATTCGATCCGAGTAATTCCATAGTGGACGCGTTTAACAAGAAACTTCGTCAGGCAGAAAAGAACCTTTCGGCAGCTTGTCCCAAACTGGGTGCATGGTACCTGTGGCGAATGGCGGACGCACGCAAATGACAACAGAACAAGTCAATAATCGGATGACGAAAGAGTTTCGCGGCGTTGCCGCAGTCGTAGCCACCATGTGGTTAGTGCACTTGGTTGACTGGATACTCTTCACTATTGATTTCAATGCATATGGTTTGGTCCCAAGGACCATGAGCGGGTTGCTCGGCATTATTACGATGCCATTTTTGCACGGGGGATGGGGGCATCTGATTGGCAACACGATACCCCTGTGCATCTTGTTGTTTATTTTAATAAATTCACGAAGCGACTACTGGGAAGTGGTCGCGAGCATTGTCGTGTTTGGCGGACTGCTTCTGTGGTGCTTTGGGAGAACGGCCGTACACGTCGGTGCCAGCGGGCTCGTGTACGGATTGGTGGCCTTTCTCATTGCCAGCGGATTTGTCGAGCGCAAGGTTGTACCGATCTTGATTTCGCTGGTGGTTGGATTCCTGTATGGGACAACGCTGCTATCGGGGATACTGCCAACGGTTGGCTCGTATGTTTCCTGGGACGGGCATTTGTTCGGCGCCATCGCAGGCGCGTTGACCGCATATGCGGTTGCCGGCAGGACGAATCCCCCTGGCGTAGAGCCAGGGGCGCTGAGTTTGTAGCGGAACAGCGCAAGTCATCCGATGAGTCTGCGCAGTTCACTCGTGGCTTTGTACCAGCTTGATTCTCGGGTAACTGGAGTCGCCAGACTTCAGTGCCGCAACGATAAGCCGAACTCTGGCGAGTTCGGCTACCATTGCCAACCCTAATTCTTAGCTGTCACGAAGCACTAGGAGTCGGAGACTGGTTCTTCGACTTCTTCGCCAGCTTCGCCAGCTTCTGCGACACCTTCAGGGCCCGCATATCCGCCGGCTGCGATGATCGCGTCTCGGATCTCATTGGCGACGTCTTTGTTCTCGACCAAGTAGTTTCTCGCCTTTTCTTTGCCTTGACCAATGTAGGTTTCGCCATACTTGAACCAAGCACCACTACGATTGATGATTTTGTGGGCGGTCCCTAAGTCCAACAAGTCTCCTTCGAAACTGATGCCGCAGGTGTGCATCATGTCGAACTCGGCCACTCGAAACGGGGGGGCGACTTTGTTCTTGACGATCTTGGTCTTGACGCGTTGGCCGACGATCATTTCGCCATCCTTGAGTTGTCCGATACGGCGCACATCGATTCGGCAGGAAGCATAGAACTTCAATGCGCGACCGCCAGGCGTCGTTTCCGGCGAACCGTAGGACATGCCACCGATCTTGTCGCGTATTTGGTTGATGAATATGACTGCCGTCTTGCTCTTAGCAATCGCGCCTGTCAGTTTGCGCATCGATTGGCTCATGAGTCGAGCTTGTAAACCGATGTGCGTGTCGCCGATCTCCCCCTCCAGTTCTTGACGCGGTACCAATGCAGCAACCGAGTCGATCACGATCACATCGACGGCATTGCTTTTGACCAACATTTCGGTGATCTGCAAGGCCTCTTCCCCGCTGCTTGGTTGGCTGACCAAAAGCGAGTGCAATTCAATGCCGAGCTTCTTGCCCCAACTTGGATCAAAAGCATGTTCGGCGTCGATGATCGCGGCGATGCCACCCTCTTTCTGGGCTTGAGCGCAGATGTGCAAAGCGATGGTCGTTTTACCGCTCGATTCCGGTCCAAAAATCTCGATGATACGACCTCGCGGAATACCCACTCCGCCGAGAGCCATATCCAGCGAGAGCGAACCGGTTTTGATCCCTTCGATCTTCAGCTGAGCTTCGCCACCCAGCGGCATAATGGAGCCTTCGCCAAATTGCTTTTCAATTTGTTGTAGGGTTGTCTTAAGACTGGGCTCACGTTTGAGAATGCTCTCAAGTCCAGTGATACGTTCGGCTGGCGGTGCGCCTTTCTCCGATTTCTTTTTGCTTGAGCCCTTGCTGTTTGTAGTTGCGGCCATTCCTGAAATTCCCTTTTGCTGAATAAAGCGATACCGAGAGATGCCAGATTTGGTGTGCGATTGCATGCAGATGAGCGTCTCTCAAACAAGCTCCTCTGCCACCACCCTTGAGATCAATCTCCTTGAACTGGTAGCATTCCAAATGCCACTAGGATGCTAACGCATTCCAACCCAGTTCACAACAAGACAATCCAAGTCGACGAAAGAGTTTTCGCCATCTTTGGGACACGTCTGGTCAATCTAGCAAGCGATTCCAATAATTTCGAAAAGGTGCGGGGATTCATCGGGTTTTCGTTCCCAGATCCTTGTTTTTCATTCAATCCCAGACGTATTGCTCATCAAATTCGATTTCGTACCGATTGAGAAACTCGCGGTATTCCTCTTGAAATGTCTTATCTCGATGATGTTCTTCCTGATTTTTGATGTACTGAACAACACTTTCCCGATGGGTCGGACTTACTGAGAAAATTCCATATCCTCGTTGCCAATAAAACTTGTCTAAATTGGGCCGCAGCGATTTAACAAATTTGGACGATTCCCGCTTGATCTGTTCCACGAAATCTTTTGCTGCGTGAATCCGGCCCATGTCGAACAAGATATGCACGTGATCGTCAATGCCGCCAACGACCACAAACGGTGAGCCCATGTCCCGCACCACGGTTGCAAGATATCCATGAACTCGAAAAGCAACGTCGTCCTTTAGGAACGGAAATCGATCCTTCGTGCTGAAGATCAAGTGAACGTAGAGTTGCGATAGCGATTGTGGCATCGTGTCGTCTCCGAAGAGGTCATGGAATATGGCCAACGGCCATGTATTTTGGCCAACGGCCATGTTCATCGTAGCCTAGGGCAACGCCCTAGGTTGGGGCCCATGTAAGGTTCGTTTTGGCCAACGGCCATATTCAAACTGCGTCGGTGCGGTGTCATTGAATATGGCCTTTGGCCAAACGGTTCGTTGGGCGTTCGGGTTCCAGGGGCGTTGCCCCTGGCTATGTTGCGAAAGGCCTTTGGCCATGTTTATCCGCGAACGGAAATGTATTTTTACCGTTGGGCCATGTGTATCGACCAACGGCCATGTGTATCGACCAACGGCCATGTGTATCGACCAACGAACATGTGTTTTGGCCAACGAACATATGTTTTGGCCAACGGCCATATTCGACGTAGCCTAGGGCAACGCCCTAGGTTGGCAACGCCCTAGGATGACATTTGCCATGCGGACGGTATACTCTTGCGGTGGTCCGCGCTTCGTCACCGTCTCAAGAAAAAGTTGCACAAATGCCGTTCGTACCGCGTTTCATGATTCATGCGTCCTTCCCAATGGCGTCCTTGTTCCTTGGTGTATTCGGACATTTTGCCCCTGCTGAGGACGCTCCTGACAAGCGAGCAGCGTCTATCGCTGCGGAAGCCCGATTATTGGAAGACATCAAGTACTTGGCTTCCGACGATCTTCAAGGACGCGCTGCCGAAACACCCGGTCTGAAAATGGGGGCCGATTTCATCGCAAATCGCTGGCTGGCACTTGGCCTAAAGACCGATTTGTTCGACGGAAAGCCTTTTCAAGACTTTTCGCTGGGTGCAGGTACTCCGAAAATCACAGAGCCTGCACGAAACACTTTGTCCATCACCAAACCTAGTGGAGATAAAATTGCCCTCAGTCTTGGCGAACAGTTTCAGCCGCTGTCGATCGGGTCGAATAGTGCATTTGACGGAGGTTTGGTTTTTGCTGGCTATGGAATCACTGCGGACGAAGAGAATCTCAAGTACGATGACTTTGCGGGCTTAGACGTAAAGGGCAAGGTTGTAATCGTCGTTCGCAAGGAACCACAACAAAACGATCCGAAAAGCCCCTTCGATGGAACGGATCCTAGCCAATTCGCGTTGTACACTGCCAAGCAGCTTAACGCCGCCAAACATGGTGTTGCCGCCATGATCATAATCAACGATTCGGTAACGGAAAAAGCCACCCCCAATCTGCTGTTGCCTGTAGCTGGGGCTGGTAGTGCGCTCACCAAAGATCAAGTCCCAACCCTTTTCTTGCAACGCAGTACAGTCGAAGGCTGGCTGTCGGAAGCGGGACTTTCTCTCGCCGATATTGAAACCAAAATTGACCAGGACCTGAAGCCTCGTTCCACCGAGCTACCCAAGTGGACGGCGAGCGGCGAAGTCGAAATCGCGACCCAACGGACTCCCTCCATGAATGTTGTCGGGTTGTTGCCAGGTTCGGGGAAACTTGCGAACGAGTATGTCGTGATTGGAGCGCACTTCGATCACGTTGGAATGGGTGGTTTTGGCTCGCTTGCTCCTGGAACCGTTGCGGTTCATAACGGTGCAGATGACAACGCGTCTGGAACGGTCGCACTTATGGAAACGGCCAAGCGTCTTGTCGATTTGGTTAAAGCAGCGGGCCCGAACCAAGAACGACGCAGTTTGGTATTCATTGCTTTCTCAGGCGAGGAGCGAGGCCTGCTCGGCAGCGACTACTACGTCAAACATCCTCGATTCGAGTTGGAAAATACGGTGGCCATGTTGAACCTCGACATGGTCGGCAGGTTGACTAACAATGACTTGACTATCTACGGAACGGGGACCGCCACCGAGTTCGACGCCATGATTACACAAGCCAACGATTCGCTAGCATTCGCTATCCAGCGAAGCCCAGAAGGGATGGGGCCAAGCGACCATCAGAGCTTTTTTCAAAAGAACATCCCAGTTCTGCATTTCTTCACTGGACTTCACGACGATTACCATCGCCCAAGCGACGATTTTGACAAAATTAACCTAAGCGGAATTGATCGCATAACCGATATGGTCGCTGGCCTAGCGAATCGATTGGCCGTTGAACCGGCCAAACCAACGTTTGTGAAAGTCAAGGGTGTTGCCAATCCAAATGCTGCCCGATCGAGCGGGCCCAAGCGCATACGGTTAGGCGTGCGTCTCAAAGTAGATTCCGAAGGAGTCATTGTCGATCGGGTTATGCCCAGCGGTATTGCTAAGAAAGCTGGTATCGAACCAGGAGACACTGTGCTCAAGATCAACGACGACGCAACGACAAGCCGTGCCGAGCTCGATCGAATCCTTCAGAAATACAAAAATGGGGACAACGTCGTGATCTCGGTTCAGCGCGGCGAAGAAAAAATAGAACTGAAAGCTCAACTTACGGATTAGAAACGCAATATCGCTATTTACTCCGAATTCACGAATTGTCAGAATCGCGAACGAACTCGGGTGGCGACCTACCCAAATCGGTAACACTCGCTTGGCAAACGACGGATTGTTTGCCATGAGCCGTTGAAAAACGAATCGACTGCCCACGAATCACTTAGCAAGGAGTGCAGACAAGTGCATTTTCGAATTACTTTTGCGACCATCGCCCTTCTAGGCATGTGCGCCGCCCCATCCGCCTTCGGTCAAGGAGCTCAAGCTTCGGCCCAAGCCGTTGCACCTGCTGGCCCGAAGAATGGTCCGTCGAGTATCGCACTCGTCGACGTCGGATACATCCTCAAGCAGCATCCTACCATGAACGCCAACATGGAAGCGATCAAGGCTGAGATGACCCAAGCTCAGGAAGATATCGAGACACGAAGAAAATCGCTTCTCGCTGAAACCGAAATGGTTGGCAAGAACTATAACCAAGACAGTCCTGAGTTCAAACAAAAGCAAGAAACGCTTATCAGCCAAGAGAGCAAGCTGCGAGTTGATTTCATGGGCAAAGAAAAAGAGTTTGCCGAGAAACAAGCCGGTGTGATCTTCAGCTCCTATCAGTCCATCAATCAAGCCATCTCCGTCGTCGCCAAACACTACCAATACGACTTGGTGCTGCGATACAGCCGCGAACAAAACGAAATGGATCCAAAGAAACCGCAAACCGTAAACTTCGGTATCCAGCGAGACGTTTTGTTTCTGAACCCTCAAGTGGACGTGACCGAGTTGGTCTTAAATGTACTCAAATCGAATGTTGGTGCATCTGCCCCAGCTCCGACTGCGACTCCGACTCAACAGCCCCTTCGAAGTGCAAATGGGCCGGGCAATAATCCAATTCAGCGCAAATAAACGGTTGTAGTGTCAAATGAGTTGCGGAGCTTACTGTGATTTTTCAGTGAGTTCGGGCTCGAAGGTCCAGGTCCAAAGAGTTAGAAGTCATAGCGGCTTCTATTGGAAAAAGAGATTACGTAGTAAGCAAACCGCGTCCTTGCGCGGTGAACGCTCACTTCCAGCGAAGTGAGCGTTGGGTTCCACACGAACCAAAAACTTAACCCAATTCACGGACACGAAACGGATTTCGGCGTCACGCATGCAACAGATTCGATTCCAGCAAACCATTGAACACGTGGCGCACGTGAGCGGTCGCGGCTACTGGTCCGGCAGGCCGATCACGCTCACGTTTTTACCTGCGGCAGCCAACGCTGGAATTGTCTTTCGACGTATCGACCTGCCGGGTCGTCCCGAGATTCATGGCATTGCAGCCAATCGACGCGAAACAAATTTGCGCACGACGCTGAAAGTCGATGCAGCGCATGTTGAAATGGTCGAACACGTCATGGCCGCACTCTACGGAATGGACATAGACAACTGCATTGTTGAATGCGATGCTCCCGAGATGCCAGGCATGGATGGCAGCGCCCTTGCGATATCAGTAGCCTTGGATCGAGCTGGCATGCGTCGGCAATCCGCTCCATCGAACGACATAATGCTCTCCTCGCCCTTGCGCGTCGGCGACGATCAGCAATGGGTCATGGCCTTTCCATCGTCGGACCCAGGCTTAACACTCCAATACCAACTTGATTATGGACCTAACAGTCCGATTCCAGCCTCGACGTGTACCTATCAACTCGAACGCGATTCCTTTGCAACGAGTATTGCTCCTGCACGAACGTTCCTAACCGAATCCGAAGCTCGTGGACTACAGTTGCAGGGCGTTGCTGCCCATGTAACCTTTCGCGATCTGCTAGTCTTCGACGCAGACGGCCCCATCGATAACTCGCTTCGCTACGACGATGAGTGCTCACGTCACAAACTGCTCGATCTCATTGGCGATCTAGCGATGTGCGGACTTCGTGTGCAAGGCAAAATCATTGCAAGTCGAAGTGGGCATATCCTCAATGGACGGATGGCCGAGGCAATTCGCAATCTTAAAGACTCTCAAGCGCCCAATCGCAACCAAGTTGCGGCATGACGGCACAAAACATGATTCACGATATCCATTTGACACGTTGGGGAACCTTTTAATGCCAACCATAATCGCCCATACTGCGGTGGTCGATCCCCGAGCTGAACTCGATGAAGATGTTCGCATTGGCCATCATTGCGTGATCGGTGCCAACGTAAAAGTCGGTCGTGGTACTCGTCTAGAAAACAGCGTCACCTTGACAGGCCATACGACGATTGGACGAGACAATCGGTTCTTTCCTGGATGCGTGATCGGCGGTGAGCCTCAAGATCTGTCGTATCAAGGCTCGCCGACACAGGTCATTATTGGCGACTCAAACGTTTTCCGCGAGTGTGTGACGGTCAATCGAGGCACCGAAAAAGACGAAGGCGTTACGTCGATCGGCAATCAATGTTACTTCATGGCAAACTCGCACGTAGCTCATGATTGCGTCGTCGAAGATCGTGTCATCATGGCCAATACGGTAATGCTCGGCGGACATGTCCGGGTGGAGCATGATGCGACACTGAGCGGGGGCGTTGCGGTTCACCATTTTGCATCGATCGGTTGCTACAGCTTTGTAAGCGGTCTGTCTCGCGTCCTCCAAGATGTTCCGCCCTACATGTTGGCCGAAGGTTTTCCTGCAAGGCCTCGCTGTGTCAACGTGGTTGCCCTGAAACGAAAAAACTTTACGGTTACAGCCATTCGAGCCATCGGCGAAGCCCATAAATTGCTCTATCGATCCAAAGTTGGCGTCAAACACGCACGCGAAATCCTACAA
>CAMBSL010000131.1 GCA_945870455.1 Pirellula staleyi DSM 6068
GGACAGAGCCTATTGGCAGCAATGCCTGCAACAAATTGCGATCGGTTTCTTGGTCATGGGAGTCGCTGGTGGAATCGTATTGGCATTGGCAAATGGCTCCGCCATCCACAACCTTGGGTTGGCTAGTATCGGATTGACGATGGCGGGCTTAGTGACGTTTGTGGTTGCGAAAACAGGCAAGGTGCAAGTGAACGAATGCTGGTGGATTCTGGCGATCGGCGGTTTGGTCGCAATCTACTCAGCAAGTATGTTGAGCGATATCAAGCTGTCGGTTGCGGCAGCGTCGGTAGCACTTCTGTCGACTGCGTTTGCGTTGGTTTGGAGGACGAACCGGGAGAATCGTCCATCACCGCTTCGATGGTGCTTTGATAGTGCGAATGTTTCAGCCGGTTTGTTCGCCTTTCGTGAGCTTTTTGAAATCAACGGCAGTGGGCTCTCGATAGGTTTGCTGTGCATGACTTCGATAGCTGCGATGGCCATGGCGTGGCGAAGCGGGATCGCAGTGTATGTGGTCCGGTCCATGTTGCTGTCACATACAGCAGGGTTCGTATTTTGTTGGAATCACATTCCAACAGCAGACTTGGTCGATCTTGCCATATCGACGATACTAACCCAGATCGCGATATCGGCGTTCATGTGCATAGTGAGCTCGCTCTTAGGATTTGGAACGAAGGTAAGGCCGGTGCTGCGGTTCGCCATTGGAATGCTGACTTGCCTTAGTTTCGGCTGGTATGCGTTAGCGTTGGTAAGTGAGATTGGCGTTTTTCGAATCGAATTCTACCTTGTTGCAATTTTGCTTTGCTTTGTTGCGAGCTCTGTTGGGTATTGGTATCGACATTGCACCGACTCGGATCTCCTAACCTATCTCTCCACCCTTTGCGGTGTGATCTGTTTTATCCAGGTGCTAGCGCCCAGCTCGACACAGTTGCTGTGGAGTTCAACGCTGCTGTTCGCAGCGTTTTGCCTAGCGAGCAGTTTTGTCTGGCGTGCAAGTGATCGCATACGAGACAGCGTCAACCGACTGAACGTTTTTCCGAAGCTCCCCTTCGCACCGGCAGAGTCACCTAACCAATCATTTGACCAACCAACCGATCCAACGCGAACACGCCCTGCATCGACCGCAGTCGTTGTTGCCAATACGATGATGGCTTTGCTCGTCTCTGGACTTGGCTGGAGCGCTCAGTTCCTTTCGGATTCGCAGCCCATTCGATTAGCGACTTCACAAGCCATCCTGGCGGTGGCGATCGCGGTCGGTTTTCTTGCGCGTTACAAGGATTTTCGAGCAGACGTCTCAAGAGACCGTGATCTCAAGGGTGATTCGACCAAGGGTGATTCGACCAAGCGAGAATCGACTGGAACGACGGCACTCAGGACGATTTCGTTGCTTTTGGGAGCCATGGCTGGCATTGCGTTTGGCTGGCATTTCTTCGACATCTCTCACATTTCATGGACCGACCATATTGCGTCGGCAGGTTTGTCGCTGGCCTTGGTGGGAGCTTTGTATGGGTTTGGGCTTGTTAAGTGGTTCGGCATGAAACACGCTTGGCAAGACGCCGCGCTCCGGTGTATGCCTGGCCTGGTGGCGACCGCATCAGGATGCGTGCTGTTTTGCTTAGTCGCTGATTCCGCATCCATGTTTGGGCAAGTTTCCGTCGAGACCGGATCGTCTGTTTCGCTCGTTTGTACGATTCTGACCATCCTTATTTCCATGGCGCTTTGTTTGGCAGCAGCCTTGCTACCCGGCAGAGATCCGTTGGGTTTATCGGAACGGGGCCGAACAGCCTATGTTTATGCAGCCGAAATTCTTTTGCTTGGTTTAGTCGTTCATGTTCGATTGAGGCTTCCGTGGTTGTTTTCAGGATGGCTGCAAAGCGTATGGCCGATCGTGATTGTCGGTTTGTCGCTTCTGGGGCTCGGTGCATCGGAATGGGCCAAGCGACGACGGATTGGCGTTCTTGTCGAACCACTTTACCGAACAGGAGCAATACTACCGCTCTTGCCTGCCTTGGCTCATTGGATGTTGCCTTCAGGTGTCCATTACAGTGTCTCGTTAGGGTGTGCTGCCGCTGCTTATGGATCGTTTGGTTATCTACGGAAATCGATGTTGTATTGGGCTCTTTGTTTGTGTTTTGCAAACGCCGGACTCTGGTACTTGCTGCACGAGTCCGAATTCTCTTTTGCTAAGCATCCGCAGCTTTGGGTGATTCCACCTGCGATGTGTGTGTTGGTGCTCGTTCAGATTCTTCGCGACAAGATGCAGCGACGACAAGCTGCGGCTGCACGTTACCTTGCGACGAGCAGCATTTACGTTGCATCGACCGCCGAGTTATTCATGCGAGGAATCGCCGAGGCACCTTGGATGCCCATTGTTCTCGCGGTTCTCTCCATTGCAGGGATTCTGTTCGGGATTGGGGCGAGGATTCGAGCCATGCTGTGGTTGGGAACCATGTTCTTGTGCGTGGCTTTGTTCAGCATCGTTTGGCACGCTGCAGTCGACTTACAGCAAACTTGGGTATGGTATGTAACGGGTATTGTCCTGGGAATTATCATTCTTACCATGTTTGCATTGTTTGAGAAGCGTCGCGAAGATTTGAAAAAATTGGTTTCTACAATGCAAAAATGGGATGACTGACTGATTAAATCGCATGATTAGAACAGACCGGTTGACGTTGGTTCCTGGGACAGTAGCCCTCGTCCAAGCAGAGATTCATGATCGCGATTCATTCGCTCAGCAGTTGGATGCGAGAGTACCAGACCATTGGCCACCAGCCACTTTGGTGGACGCGCTCCCGTTGTTTCTTGGCTGGATGGAGTCCGCACCACCCGGAAGCGATGGATGGTATGTTTGGTATGCGTTGACACATGCGGACTCGGCAAGCCCGCCAGTGCTGATCGGAGGCGGTGGATTTCTTGGACCACCGGATGCTGGCTCCGTTCAAATGGGGTACTCGGTTTTGGATCAGTTCCAACGACAAGGCTATGCGACTGAGATTGTCAGGGCATTATCGGACTGGGCCTTTTCGCATGACGTCGTAAAACGAATCGCGGCCGAGACAGAATGGGCCAATCCAGCTTCGGTACGCGTTCTCGAAAAGACTGGGTTTGTTTTGGCTGGCCAAGCGGCGGAACAGGGCGGAGCTAGCTTTGAATTGTTACGCCAGCGGCAGATTGGAAACTACCAAAAGTAGATTGGGACCGTTGTCCCGATCCAATGTTTGGATGTGTTTGGACGGGACAAATGGTCCCATCCTACGATGTTTTGACAGTCAAAAACGATGTTTTGACGGTTGAAACCACGTTATGGCAACTAGAACGACGCGAGGAAAATTGTCTGTTCGCGATCCGGACCAACCGACAGCACTCCAATCGGCACCGAAATGATTTCAGAAATCCGATCGATGTAGCGTCTTGCGTTTGTGGGGAAGTCTTCCAGCTTGCGAACATTCGAGACATCGGTGTTCCAACCAGGTAATGTTTCATAGATGGGTTTGCAAAGCCGCAAGTCTTCGGCAAGGCATGGAAAACGATTGATCCTTTCGCCTCGTAATTCGTATGCAACGCAAATCTGCACTGAATCGAAGTAGCTGAGCACATCCATCATCATCAAGGACAGATAGTGGATACCGCTCAGGCGTGCGGTGTAGCGTACCGCAACGGCATCAAACCATCCGCAGCGGCGAGGTCGGCCTGTGGTGGTTCCGTACTCGCGTCCAATTTCGCGGATCTTTTGTCCGGTCTCGTCCATCAATTCCGTTGGGAAGGGGCCACCGCCGACGCGTGTCGAATACGCCTTGGTAACACCGATCACGTTGGTAATCCAGCGAGCAGGCACTCCCGACCCTGCGGACACACCGACTCCAGACGCGTTACTGCTCGTTACGAACGGGTACGTCCCATGGTCAATATCGAGCAACGATCCTTGGGCTCCCTCCATCAGCAATCGCTTGCCCGCGTCAAGTTCATCGAGCAAGTAATTGGTTGAATCGGCGGCTAGAGATCCTAACGAATTAGCCCACATGTGACATTGCTGAAGTACTTTGTCGGTATCGAGCAATTCAAGATCGCTCGGGTCTGCCATGGGAGCCAACAGATGCCGTTTGGCGGCAGCCGTCTCGGTGATTTTGGTTTTAAGTTGATCGCTTAACAAATCGGCGATGCGAATGGCGTGTGTTCTGCCGACTTTGTCTCGATAGCATGGACCGATTCCACGGTTTGTGGTGCCGATGCTTTCACCCGCTACCATGGCTTTGTTGGTAGCTTTATCCTCGACGAAATGCCAAGGCATGACGACGTGGGCCCGCTCGCTGATCATCAAGTTTTTACGAGGCGTAACGCCTCGGGCCTCCAACCCTTCAAGCTCCCTAATCAGCATATTCGGTTCAATAACAACGCCAGGTGCAATAACATTCGTGATCCCACCGGACAGAATCCCGGAGGGCACGTGATGCAGCTTGTAGACCTCTTTACCGCACACAACGGTATGTCCTGCGTTAGCGCCCCCTTGGTAGCGAACGACAATGTCATGTCGGGGAGCGAGCAAATCGACGAGTTTGCCTTTGGCCTCGTCTCCCCATTGAAGTCCGATTACACAGGTCGCTGCCACAGAAGTCTTTCCGAATCCAAATAGGACTTTGAGGATAAAAAACACAGGCCCGGCTTGAAAGCGAGGGGGTTGGAGAACCCCTCCTCAATTGCGCACCGGGCCGAGTAAACGATTTGTCTAGAGTCTAGAAGGGAAACACGAGATTGGTCAAGCCGAGAAAGTGTCGGCTGTGCTCATCAGCTCGCCGGCAGACGCTAAGAGGCACCTAGGCGGCAGAGGTTAAGAGGCACGATTCTTATGAACTAAAATGAAAACACAACTTGAGACCCAGTCCTTCCGGACTACAATGGGGTAGAAATTTGCATTTTGTTCTTATATCGGCGATTTTACGGACCGCCCTTGTCGAGATCGTGACGCCAGAAGTATGAATAAACCCTACAATCCTGTGCGGGATAATCTTTCTCGGAAAATCGCCCAGTTCGTGGCTTTTCGAATCGAAAATCAAAGCTACGCCTTTCGAATCGAACAGATTCAAGAGATTGTCATCTTAGACCAAGTTACCAAGACGCCTCAAGTCCCAGACTATGTCGAAGGGGTCGCCAATCTGCGTGGCTCGATTATTCCCATCATCAATCTGCGAAAACTGTTTGGTCTCGAAATCAAACCGGTCGACGAAGACACTAGAACCATTGTGGTCAACGTCGGTTCGCGAACGATCGGATGCACGGTGGATACCGTCTCCCAAGTCGTCCGAATTGCAGCCGATGATATCCATCCCGCCCCAGAAACAGTGACGGGCCACGGCGCTAGCTACATCGCCGGCTTTGCCCGAGTCAAAGAGCAATTGATTGTTCTTTTAGAAGTGGACGAGTTGCTTGATCCGCAAAAACTTGCTCACGTGAGTCAGTCGACGTTACCAGATCTAACAAAAACCTAGCCAAGACTTGAATTCGACATCCTTGTGAAACTTTGGAGCGCCAGCCCATGGCAGATATGAATAGCGACAAAATTACGACAGCAAAAACACGTGCCAGGAAGTTGCCTGCCGTACCCTCCGAATCAAAATTGCAAAACAGCAACCGAGTCGCGGGGGCTCATTCAACTAAAGCGGAAATGTTCGACGCTTTCAACCGGTCGATGGCGATGATCGAATTTAATGTTGATGGCACCATTCTTTGGGCAAATAGCCATTTCCTGCAAACAACAGGTTACTCCATTGACGAAATCCGAGGACGTCACCACAGTCTTTTCGTCGATCCGATTTATCGATCGTCAACAGAGTATCGCGAATTTTGGTACGAGCTCGGTCAAGGGGTTGCGAAAGTCGCCCGCTTCAAACGAATAGGAAAAGGTGGCCGAGAAATCTACATGCAAGCAGCTTATTCTCCGATTCTCGACGAAACCGGATCGACGGTGAAGGTCGTGAAACTTGCAGCGGATGTGACCGAAGATGCGTTGCGGGAACTGCGATCCGAAGAACGTGAAGCCGCTGTTCAAGCCGCTCAACTCGAGGCCAAAAACCTTCTCGAACAAAAGGTAAACGATTTGTCGCTCATCGTGGCCGCAGCCGCCCGAGGCGATCTCACGGGGCAGGTTAACGTCGACGGCAATGACGACCTAGGTAGACTGGGTAGTAATCTTAGTAAAATGATGTGCGATCTGCGCAACGTCATCGGTGAAGTCATGGCTGCTGCTCAACAACAAAACGAAGGGGCAAGGACTATTGCCGAAAGCAGCGCCAATCTGAGTGAAGGAGCACAGACCCAAGCCGCCTCCGTCGAAGAGATGACGGCAAGCGTTGCACAGTTAATCGATTCGATTGAAGTTATTTCCAATAGTGCCTCGACCGCGAAGGCAAAAGCCACCGAAACGTCCAGGCTTGCTAAGAGCGGTGGTTCCATCGTGGACTCGGCAGTCAATGCGATGAAGATGATTCAAAAGTCGAGCGAACAGATCAATGAGATTATTCAAGTCATCAGCGAAATCGCTAGCCAGACCAACCTTTTGGCACTCAATGCAGCGATCGAAGCGGCTCGAGCGGGAGAACACGGATTGGGATTCGCGGTCGTTGCGGATGAAGTTCGAAAGTTAGCCGAACGTTCAAGCGAGGCAGCTAAAGAAATCACCAAGCTCATCAAAGAATCCTCGCGTCGTGTTGAAGAAGGAGCAAGCCTATCACAGAAGGTCGGCGATTCGCTTGGCAAGATCGTTGAAGCCGTCGATAATACTGCGGATGGAATCGGGCAAATCGCTGAATCCACGGAAGCCCAAGCAGCCAGTGCTCAGCAAGTCAAGGCTGCGATTCGCAGCGTTTCGGAGACCACGGAGTCCAATGCGGCTGCATCCGAGGAAATGGCGGCCAGTGCAGAACAACTCGGTGCCCAAGCGCAAAGTCTACGAGACTTGGTCGCAAAATTCAAAACATAAATCGGGTTGGCAATGGAACTGGAACGACTAACACCGAAACAATTCGAACGGTTCCAGACCTTCATCTACGATTGTTGCGGCATCAAAATCGACACTTCCAAAATCACGCTGGTGAGCAATCGCATCCGGCGAAGATTGAATGCCGGAGCATTTGCAAACTTTGACGCCTACTACCAACACCTCACATCGAAGTCAGGTGTCACCGAACTAGATGCTTTTTTAGATGCAATCACCACGAATGAGACTTCCTATTTTCGCACAGCAATTCATTTTGATTGGCTAAAGAACGAATTTGTCAAAGAGCTGTTGGCCGAAAAATCAGCGGGCAAGCGAGAGGCTTCGATTCGGGTCTGGTCGGCCGCCTGCAGTTCTGGCGAGGAACCTTACTCGGTCGCAATTTGCCTGTCGGAAGCCAGCGTGCTGCTTCGAGGATGGAACATTTCCATCCTTGGGACAGACATCAGCGAATCATCGTTATCGACGGCTCGCGAAGCCGTTTATCGACAACGAACCTTTCGCGATATGGATCCTTCGAAAGTCAACAGATACTTTACCGAGAGCGATGACACATGGCGACTAAAACCGAATATCGCACAAATGGTGAAATTCAAAAACCATAATTTAATGAAACCGTTGCGGGAGCCCCCCTTCGACTGCATCTTCGTACGAAACGTTCTTATTTACTTTGACCGGCAATCTAAAGCGAGCGTGATCGACAATCTCGTTCGATCCTTAGTCCCGGGTGGCTATCTCGTTGTAGGACCTTCTGAAGGAATTTATGACATGCTCGGAATGTTGACTAAACGCGCTCCTTTTTTATATCAGAAACCCTGAGAAAGGACTGCCGTGTGAGTGATGACTTTGATTTTTCGTCGGGGATGCCATCGGACGAGATGGCACAGTATCTGCAGATGTTCGTCGATGAAACATCGGAGCAACTCGATGCACTTGTGGACGTGCTCTTGGTTCTGGAGTCCAATCCGAGCAGTCCTAGTGAATTGAATGAGTCCTTTCGATTGATCCATTCGATCAAGGGGGCTGCCGCCATGATGGGCTTGGATAGCATCACGCTATTGACTCATCATTTGGAGAACTACTTCGAGCGATTGCGGTCCGGAATCCAGCTACTCGATCGCCCGATGATGCAATTGATCCTGAAATGCGTCGATTTCCTCCGCGAGGCGACGGTAAAACTACGCGACGGAGAGCCCTTGAGGAGCTCACCGGACTTACTGGACGAACTCGTGAATCGCGAGAACTCACACGAAGCATCCGCAGCGGTTGAAAGCAGCTCGGGCAGTCGTCATTCAACGAAAATCGCCGAACGGGTAGAACCCATCGCAGTGGAAGAAACTGCAGTGGAAGAAACTGCAGTGGAAGAAACTGCAGTGCAAGAAACCGCAGTGGAAGCAAGCCAAGCAACCCCTAGTAATCCGCTTGTGGACAAACGACTCATTGTCTATTTTGACCGCAAACTTGAGCTCCCGGAACTCAAGGCGGAATTGATCCTTGCTCGGGTTCGAGAGCTGGCAGAGATAACGCGGCTAAGTCCTGCTATCCAAGACATCGCAAGTATCGTGGAACTGCGAACGTTACAAATTTGGGTTCGGACGGTTCGAAGCGATTCCGAGCTCCGAGCGGTTTCGGAGGTTGTCGGGGTTGAACTCGTGGAAATCGACGCGGTTGAGTCGGAGTCTTCCGTCCTAGTTGCAACGGACGCGGTTGGTTTGCCCCCTACGGTACTTGCTCCAGGTCTTCGGAATGAAATTTCGATGCCTCCCGTGGCAGCAAACGCAATTACGGCAGCGACCGAGCCTGTATCGTCAGTGGATGTTCCAGCGCATTCCTCCGATGGTCCAAGCAAGATGGCTGAAACCGTTAGGGTCGACATACAGCGATTGGATAAGCTGATGAATCTTGCGGGCGAATTGGTCGTTAATCGCGCTCGCTTTGTTCAGGTAGCTCAGCAAATGAGCGAGACCTTTAAGAAATCTGGCTTGCTCGGCAGCCTGCGAGATTTGTGCGATCAACTTCAAGAAAATTTGCTGGAGGATTCCAAAACTACAGCGATCACCCAGGATCAAGTCGTCAAGGCAGAGAAACGCCTTGAGCTACAAATGGGTATCAACACGCTGCAGCAGCAGTTACAAGTGCTCGAACATGGGCGGCGCAGTTTCCTTCAACTGAACGAAGCGATCGATCAATTTTCGAGAGTCTCCGATGGTTTGCAGCGCGGTGTGCTGGACACGCGGATGGTGCCAGTGGGACCGTTATTCAACCGATTCAAGCGTACGGTGCGGGATATCTCTGGCGAGCTCAACAAGTCCGTCAACTTCGTGATCCACGGGGAGAAGACGGAGCTAGACAAACGTATGATCGATGCGCTGGGAGACCCTCTCGTTCACCTAGTTCGAAACGCAATCGATCATGGCCTGGAATCGGAAGATGTGCGGAAGAGCCGAGGTAAGCCAGAAGCAGGAACGTTGACGCTAGAGGCAGTTCACAGCGGCAACAATGTCCTGATTTACGTTCGCGACGACGGTGGCGGAATCAACGTCGAAAAGATTAAAAAAAGAGTTCTTGAGCGTGGGATCGCGACATCTTCGGAACTAGAAAACATGTCCGACCATGAGATTAGCCAATTCATTTGGTCGCCTGGCTTTAGTACGGCAGAAGTTGTGTCGGGCATTTCGGGGCGAGGCGTTGGGATGGATATCGTAAAGACACGTATCCGCGAACTCAGCGGAACCATCGAAGTCCATTCTGTATTCGGCCAAGGCACGACTTTCGTAATTCGATTGCCGTTAACTTTGGCCATCATTCGAAGTTTGCTATTCCAACTCAATGAAGGAATGTTCGCAGCTCCGATCGAGAATGTTCGCGAGATCGTTTCCGTGAGAGATCGAGATATTATTTCGGTACACGGTCGCAACTCAATTGAGGTGCGCGGCGAATTTATTCCGTTGATCGATATCGAGGACGTCTTCGACTGGCACAAGACGCGTTATGCTTATGAAGTGAATCAATCGGACGTCGCTGCTAACGAATCGGATAACTCAAGTGTCATCATACTTTCCACGATCAACAAAAAAATGGGCCTGTCGGTGTCCGCGTTGAGAGGATGTGAGAATCTCGTCGTGAAGTCTTTAGACGAGAACTTCACCCACATTCAGGGCCTGGCAGGGGCAAGTATCCTTGGGGATGGATCGGTTTGTCTACTGCTTGATATCGTATCTTGTGTCGATCTGGCGCAGGAGCGACTACGTGATCGAAAACGTATCACCAGGAAAAGGGTTCAGCCATCGTCATGATGACATTATCTCAACCCCAAATGGAGCAGCTAACAGAGCTGTTTCGATGTGGTGCATCCGATGCATCCCAGGCGTTATCGGTGTGGCTTGGACGTCACGCAAGCGTCTGTGTTGACCAGTTAAAGCAGTTCAACCTGGAAGAAGCGACAGACTCGCTTGGGCCAGCCGACGCGACATTGTGCGCTTGCATCATGGGCGTGACAGGTGGAATAAGCGGACAGATGCTTTTTTGCTTTGATGATGAAAGTGGCCTTTTGCTGTGCGATGTACTTCTAGGGCGTGACGGTGTTGTAGGGCGTGACGGTGTTGCGACCGAGTGGGGGGAACTAGAGACTTCTTCGGCGATGGAAACTGCCAACATTGTCGGTTGTGCTTACCTCAACTCATTGGCGAATGCGATGCCAAGTTTCTCAAGTCCCGTTGCGGATTACCTGGGGAAAACATCTCACGTTTGGGTTCCTACACCGCCTCAGTTCGTTCGCGACTTTGCGGCTTCGATTCTCCAGTTCGCAGTAATGAACCAAGCGGCTGAATTTGACACGGTTTTGGTCGCTCAAACGAGATTTCAAATCGATGATCAGCCCGTTGCATGGACCTTGTTGTTGATTCCAGACGCAAACAGTTTGACTTCGATAATTAATTCAACGACAGCACCGAGGCCTTGAGGGTGACGAACCTTACTATAAAGGATGAGGATTTGGTCTCAATGGGCGGGATCGGCGTTCGCCGAGACGAGGGTATCCTGCGAACCTTGTTGGGCTCGTGTATTGGAGTCGCGTTGTACGAACGGCGATTGAAACTGATCGGCTTGGCACATATTGTGATGCCCAATTCCATGGGGCGAACCGACGCATTAGGCAAGTATGCAGATACAGCGATTCCGGAAACAATTCGGCAACTATTAAAGGTGGCAAATGCACAGCGACTCGAACTTTCTGCGAAGATTGCTGGCGGTGCGAATATGTTCGCGAACGTATCCACTAACAGCAAAAACTCGATAGGTGAACAAAATACAGTAGCAGTGGAAAATGCCTTAAAGAAGTGGAACATTCCGATCACGGCAAGGCATTTAGGCGGCTCGTCGGGCAGGCGGATGGTCGTTCAACTACCAACGGGAGCCGTTCAAATTCATGTCGTCGGACAAACTGTTGTTGAGATATAGCGTGGAACTTCCTCAGATCACTAGACTTAGCTCATCATGAACAACCGAATCCTAATTGTCGATGACGCAATGATCATGCGTTTGAGAATTCGTGAGATCGCTGAGCAATCGGGCTGGGAAGTCGTTGGAGAAGCGGCGACGGGTCAGCAAGCCATCGAAATGTACGTTTCGTTGAAACCGAGTTTGGTGACGATGGACATCGTGATGCCGAATTTGGATGGAGTCGAGGCACTTCGGGCTATTCGCAGTTTGGATGCCAAGGCCCGCATATGTATGGTCAGCGCCCTGAATCAAAAAGAAAAACTGGCCGAGTGCATTCAGTTGGGTGCTATCGATTTCATCGTCAAGCCTTTTGATCGAGCCCGACTTAAGACTTTTTTTGAACGGCAAGGACGCCAGACATGACGTTGCGAGTATTGATTGTTGATGATTCGGCTTTGTACCGTCAGCTCGTCAAGAACGTATTGCGAGACATTCCAGGAGTCGAAGTAGTTGGGCTGGCGAAAACGGGTTCCGAAGCGCTACAGAAGCTTGCAGAGTGCAATCCGCATTTGCTAACACTGGATGTTCAAATGCCCGACATGGACGGTCTCGAAGTATTGCATGCTTTGAAAAAAATACGCTCGACGGCAAAAGCGATTATGTTGAGCAGCTTAACCGGACAAGGGGCGCAAGTGACGACCGACGCATTGTTGGCGGGTGCTTTCGATTTTATCCAAAAGCCCAACAGCAATGACGCTAGCGCCAATCGAATTTTGCTTCTGGAATCGCTGATCGATAAAATCGGAGCGTTTCAGGAGAGCCTGGAAATCAAGTTGCCTCGTCGAGCCCCGACGAACATCGCGGAGCCGACCGCGCGTCGAGGGCGAATTGCCGCCGTTGTCATCGGCTCATCAACGGGCGGTCCAGTCGCTTTACGCGAAGTGCTGCCTAAGTTGCCATCGACTTTGAATGTACCGATATTTGTGGTTCAGCATATGCCAGCCCGATATACCAAGTCATTGTCAGATCGCTTAAGTGAATCGAGCATTATCCCGATCCAAGAGGCATTCGATGGGATGAAAATAGAGCCAAACATGGTTTACATCGCACCCGGTGGCCTGCAAATGCGTATCAGTAAGTCGCCAAAGGGGCCAGTCATCAAAATAGTTGACGATCCTCCAGAAAACAATTGTCGGCCTGCTGTCGACTATCTCTTTCGATCGGCGGCAGAAGTGTACGGCGGCAACTTGTTGGCAGTCATCCTGACCGGTATGGGACGCGATGGAACGGAAGGTTGCCGCATCATTAAACAGCTAGGTGGTTCCGTCATCGCTCAACATCCCGACGGCTGCGTCGTCTATGGTATGCCTAAAGCGGTAGTCGAAGAGCAGCTAGCAGATCGTGTTGTACCTCTTGAAAAGATCGCGTCCTGGATCGTGCGAATCGTGGAGTCCAAAGAATGAACAAGCTACAAACCAAAGCGATCATCGTGATCGCCGAAGACAGTCGCGTACAGGGTAAAGTGCTGCAACAACGTCTCACCGCCGCTGGCTATGAAGCCCATATTGGCTTGAACGGAGCGATTGCCCTGGATCTTGTAAAACAACATCGACCGGATGTTGTCGTATCCGACATCGAAATGCCTGTAATGACGGGTTATGAACTTTGCCAAGCCATCAAGCAAGATCCCGAATTACGCCACACGCCGGTCATTTTACTTTCCACGCTGGCAGAAGCAGAGGATATTATTCGAGGACTCGATGCGGGCGCTGACAACTATATCACCAAGCCATTCGATACGACCTACCTCATCTCTCGAATTGAAGCACTTCGTTCAACTCCTCTTGCGGATGCGGAGAAGGAGACAGCGAACTCTGAAATATCTGTGACCTTGGGTGGGCGAGCGTATAAAGTCAAGTCTGGACGTCAACAAACCCTAAACCTCTTAGTGTCTACCTTTGAGAATGCAGTTGGAAAAAACAAAGAGTTGCACAGGAGCAATGAACAGCTGATTCTTGCCAAAGAAAAACTATCGGCCTGGAACGCGCAACTCGAAACGCTGAATAATCGTTTGAGCGAACTGAACAATCGAATGACACGGGATTTAGAGGCGGCTGCGAAAGTACAGCAATCGCTTTTGCCTAATGAGTCGGTCGAGATACCTCAGCTATTGATCCAATGGAACTACACACCTTGCGAGGAGCTTGCTGGCGATTTCTTAAACTACGCTAAGCTTGATGACAACACCCTGGCTCTGTACGTTGTGGACGTAAGCGGGCACGGAGCGGCATCGGCGTTGCTTGCCGTTGCCATCGGTCGGGTACTTAGTTCGGTTGTATCTGCTACATCGTTGCTTGTGCGTCAAGATCCATTTACAGGGAACCGGTTGGTGACGGCACCGATAACCGTTCTTGGTGAGCTGAATCGACGATTCCCAATGGACAGCCAAGGTGGCTTGCACTTTACCATTCTGTATGGACTGCTGGATTTACGAACCAAGCTATTCCGCTATGCCTGCGGAGGGCATCCACAGCCAGTTCTACTTCGGAGGGGCGAAGCGGCTCGATTTGCGGAAGGGGAAGGTTTCGCGGTCGGTTGGTTTGACGACATCGAGTTTGAAGAGTTTACCTTGCAACTCGAATCAGGCGACCGACTGTATCTCTACTCCGACGGAGTACCTGAAGCGATGGATGCAAACCTCGAGCAGTTGACGAACGAAAAAATGTTGGCGGAACTTGACGCGACCAGCAAGCTGCCTTTAACTGAGCAAGTCCAGCATTTGCGAAACATCGTCGATCAGTGGTGCAAGCCACACGGACCGAGAGACGACGTATCGATCCTTGCAACCGAAATTCTCTAAAGGGCAACGCGATCTTGGAGATGGCTAGAGCGTGATCTAGCAAGCTCGCGATGAGCGCACCTAGGTGAGGATTCATAAGCCACTTGATGGAAGCAAATCAAACGAACACAGCAGTGCTGCCAAGCGCTCGGTGGGCTAGACTATTTCGTTTCTTGTAAGATTATACTACATGCTATTTACATCGCTCGACTGGGAAAGATCCGGCAAACAGCAGGGATTTCTTCAAATCCCTTACTCACACAATCTCGGGGGGTGGGCGAATGTGATGATTCCTGTTACGACGGTCGCGAACGGACCAGGGCCGACCGTTCTGGTGCTAGGCGGAAATCATGGGGATGAATACCAAGGTCAAATTGCAGCCATGAAATTGGCCAGAGAATTGACCCCCGAGATGGTAACAGGCCGCATCGTCCTCATTCCCTCGTTGAATTTTCCTGCTGCTCGCACAGCAACTCGTCTGTCTCCGCTCGACGGAATGAATATGAATCGGGCCTTTCCCGGCCAACCCGAGGGAAATGTGACGAGCCAGATCGCGCATTATTTAACGACGATTCTGTTCCCGATGAGTGATGTCGTCATCGATATTCATTCCGGTGGTCGCAGTATGGAATTCGTTCCTTGTTCACACATGCATCTTGTTCCCGACCTTGAACAACGCGAAAAGATGCTTGCCGCCATGCTGGCTTGGAACACGGATTTCTCTTTTCTCTATGCGGACATCGCTGGCTCAGGGTTGCTACCTGTCGAGGCGGAGACCCAGGGCAAGATCGTCGTTACAACGGAACTAGGTGGGGGCGAAGGAGTTTCTGCCAGTGTTCATCGGATTGCACAAACGGGATTGCGAAACGTCTTGATCCATGTCGGCGTACTCAAGGGCACCCAGGCCACGCGCCATGATCTTGGAAAGCCGCCGACTATTCTCACCCAAGCCTTGAATCGAGACGATTACCTCTTGGCGCCAGAGTCTGGCGTATTCGAGATCGGGGTGGATCTCGGAGCGCCCGTGAATGTGGGTGACAGGATAGGAACCATCCACCATTTAGAACGCCCAGATCGCGTTCCAGAACCGATAGTAGCCCGTAGTGCTGGATTCCTGATCACGGCACGTGTGCCATGCCTCACCCAACAAGGCGACTGTGTCGCCGTGATTGCCAAGCAAGTGAGCATCGCTGAGGTACTCCGTGCATGAGCAAAGCACTGCCCGACGAACGAGAAGGACTCCAAAGTGCAACCGCTGGTGAACCGGTCCAATCGTCGCCCTCGGCTGCGATAACGATGGACGCGATTCTCTTGCTGGCGTATATGTGGTTTGCGTATTTTTTAAATTATTGCGATCGCCAAGCTGTTTTTGCAATGTTTCCGTCGCTGAAGACGGACCTTGCAATGACGGATCAGCAACTGGGGTTAACTGGGACCGTTTTTCTTTGGGTTTACGCATTTGGCTGCCCTGTGGCCGGACACATTGGTGACCGTATCTCGAAACGGATCTTGGTCGTGTTGAGCCTGATCATCTGGAGCCTCGTGACAGTGGCCACGGGGTTTGCACGCTCTGCACTCGACTTGTTAAGTTTACGCGCTGCC
>CAMBSL010000132.1 GCA_945870455.1 Pirellula staleyi DSM 6068
CGACCGCTTCGTCGCACCACGCTCAATGAAGCTGCGCAGGTATTGCGTGAAGCCATCGACGAGGGACGCTATCAAGCGATTACGACGGGTTGTCCAATCTTCGTTCAAATGCAGCAAGGCAACCACGAAGTCCGCACCGGATCGTTCGCCAACTTCGCTCACGCTGAGGACGCAGACAGCTCATTGAGTGCATTGTCGAACCATCATCCGACACCAAGCATTCCAGCCACGTCGTCGTCGAACGGTCTTGGCTTGGAATCAAGTACCGATGGAAAATTGACAAGGAGATGGCGGCTGCCTGAATCGGTGGTGATCACCGAAGTGAATTGGACTTTGGATTCGATGATCAGCGAAGTCGATAGCGATCTTTTGGAATTGAATGAGGATTCGATTGCGAGCTCGGTTAGCAGTGCCGCAAACGCTTATGGGGACGCGAACACAGAGGTTGCTGGTTCTGCAAATGGTACGGTTCACGACGATTGGTGGTTGCCTATTAGTGCAACCGGGCAAAGCCGAGATGCATCGATTGTTCTCTTGGACACTGCGATCAACGAAACCATGACGGTCACTTACGCTTCGGCAACTGGCGCGTTGGAGATCGTCCGATGAGCCGGATGGCCATGCGAGCGAGAAGTGCTTTTTCACTTTTAGAGATCATTATCGCAACCGCCATATTGGCTGGAAGCGCCATGGTTCTCTTCTCGTTGATCGGACTCGGAACCAAATATGGGAACCGAGCGGAAGAACAAACCTCGGCCATCGCTCAAGCTCAGTCCGTATTGGACGAGGTCATCGCTAACTTGTCTGACGAAGAAATCCAAGAAGGGGTTAGTGGTGTTCTAAACGGAGTTCCAGCTCGCGGCTATCGTATCGAGATTCTTCCATTCGACCTTGCGGGCAATTCGGGCGCTGGTCGCAACAGCAGCACCTCCAGCGAAACGCAAACGGTTCTTGTTAAAGTAACGGTTGCAATTCTCCAAGGGAGTGTTTCGTTGGCGGGGATGGAGTCGGAGCCGCTGTGTCAACTCACGCGTCTTGTTCGCAGACCGCGAATCGACGAACCAGCGGGAGAGCTAAGCAGAAACGTTGAGGGAGGATTGTGACGATCCACCGCTGGCTGAGACTCCAGGGACGCGAAGCGGAGTTTCGGGCAGTAGCGTTCCCAAGCAGAGCATGGGAACGAGGTGGACGTAGTCTTCGTTTTGCGTTCACGTTGATGGAACTCATGATAGCGCTTGGACTGCTTGGTGCCTTGATGGCAGTCGCTTGGTCCTTGATGGGGACTTTTGGAAATGCCGAGATTCGAGGGTGGAAGCTTGCGCATCGCGTGCAGACGATTCGTTCGGCACGCGATTGGCTTGAAAGTGACATGCAGCACCTAGCGTTGTCTGTCAGTCCGACCGACTTCAACATTCCATCGTTGTCGGAAGGTCCGCAATTCACGGGCGACTCACTAGGATTCACGGCAACGATCGCACCTTCGGTTGATCCGATTCCATTCTTAGAAAACCTAATGTCGGATGCAAAGGGACCGGAACGGAATAACTCGGCCACAGCGCCATCACCTCGAATGCAATCGCCTTCTATCCAATCGACATCGAATCAATCGACATCTATCCAAACGCCTTCAAAACCATTTGGCAAACCAGCCTTGGATTATTCAGCATCGATGGACGCGGACGAGTCAGCACTTAGCACAATCTGGCCAGCCGAAACCATCGAGATCGAGTACCGCCTGATGCCGACTTCAACCAATTCGGTTCGTCCATTAGCCGCATTGGCAGGCAATTCGAATACGGATGACACTCAGTTTGTCCTAACTCGCCGTGAAATGGTCGATTCGCAACCAACCACGATGGTTGAGAGCCCATCTGAGAGAGTCTTGTCGACACAGGACCTGTATGGTCGATCCGACGAAGCCATCATGTCAAGTCGAAGTCCATTTCGCGAATCGCGTCTTGAGGGTCTTACCAAGGTTCAATTCCATTATTTTGACGGTAATTCTTGGATTTCGGAATGGAACAGCGTTCAACAAGGTGGATTACCGATTGCGATTGCCTTCGGCTTCGACTTCCCCGCCGTGTCGGACATGAAGCCCCCTTCCAGTGCGAGCGTTAAACGAAGTGAGCAAGGAAACGCGATGATCGACAACGGCTCGTCGGCAGATTTACCGTTTGCTAGTGCTGCGTTGGTTACGGAAACGTCAGAACTGACGAGCCAAAACAACAGAGGAATGATGGAATCCTCCAGCAACGAAGTGCAGATCGTGGTTTTCGTGGGCAAGCGTTCTACCAAGAGCAAGAACACTTCGATTCCATCGAGGCAACGTGACATTCCATGAACAAAGCCATTGGAATTCTCAATCTTAAACACGTTGAAAAGCGCCGCGGCGGCAATCGTATCGGTGATCGCAATGGCATGGCATTGTTGGTCGTTGTTGTACTGGTGATGTTGATTGCACTAGGTGCATATCGATTTTCTTTTTACATGGAGAGTCAATATCGTTTGACTCGGTTACATGAGGAACAAGTACACGCAAGACTGGCGGCAATCAGCGGCATGGAGTTGGCGGCTGCAATGGTCGAGTTGCCGGAAACTCAACGGATTAGTCTAGGTGGGTTATTCGAAAATGCGGGCATCTTTCGCGATGTCTCGATCGAGTCCACCGCGAATGCACCAGCAGCCACAGCGGATAAAAAAGGGTGGCGGTTTTGTTTGGTCTCGCCCATGAACAATGACACGGCAGGAAGCAGCCAAGTCAGGACCGCTCAAGTTGCCGGCCGTTCCTCGCTTCCGATTCGATTCGGATTAGTGAATGAATCTGCCAAGCTCCACATACCAACGCTGCTTGCATGGGATCGGATAAAACCAGGACATGCTCGCAGTGCGCTTCTCGCGTTGCCTGGTGTCACTGAGTCTTTAGTCGATGCATGGTTGCTGAAACTTGGCGTTTCAGCCCGTTTCGAACGAGACGAATCGAGAAACCAACAGGCGTCCATGGAAGATCTTCGGTATGCATGGTCTGGTGGTGATCTCAATCAAAACTATCAGCTCGATCCGTTGGAGATGCGTTTTGCAAGTCAATATTATGGGCTGAACCGCACGCAGCCATCCATGGACGCGTCGAATGCCGAGGGCGGTTTCAAGCCGCTTCAACGCTATTTGACTTGGCATAGCGGACATCGCAACACGATGCGCGATGGACAACCGAGAATTTATTTGAACGAAAGCGATCTGCAATCGCTACATCGAAAGCTGTCCATGGTTTGGCCCTCGGATTGGGCGAACTTTGTTATCGCGATGCGGCAATTTGGACCGAGCAATGCTCTCAACTCTCTCGCAAATCCATCACCAACGACTCCCGTACCCCAACAATCCAAATCATCGAACGCGTCCGCATCAGACCAATCTAGCCCGCGTGCGCCGGTGCCCCCACTCCCTCCTCAACCCATCAACCCCAATCCGCTACCTCCCATCCCGTACGTCCCTGCGACTGCTGGAACCGCCGCAACGAGCACTTCAACTGGGAATTCGGCAACGACTCCTCCGGCCGCCGCTAGCTCACAAGCAACCATCGTTCAAGATTGGACGCCTGATTTTGGAAAAGCCGCGACCTTTACATTTCGAAGTCCACTTGATCTGATCGGTGCCATCGTGGAGATGCCAGCACCCGGCGTTTCCAGCAACGCCACCAACCAGACAGGTCAACAATCCACCACAATACAGAGCCTTCGAAATCCGTTTTCGAGTGACTTAGGCGAGGTTCGTAACTATCTTGGAAGACTGCTCGACGCGGTAACGGTTGATCTATCGCCTATCGCGGAGGGACGTGTGGATGTCTCGGATGCTCCAATTGAAGTTTTGGCGGGAGTTCCCGGGTTGGATTTTCCGACGTCTCAACGATTGGTTCAGCAAAGATCTGCGTCGACAAATTCGACAAACTCGACGTCAACTCAGCAAACAGACAGCATCGCCTGGCTACTGGAGGTCGTCGATCTCAATAAATTGAAAGAACTGGAACCTTACCTTACATGCCGCAGCGACGTCTACTCAGTGCAGTCCGTTGGATATCGCGACAATCAGAGCGCCGTGTACCGGATCACTGCAACGATTGACGCGAGACAAAACCCAACTCAATTGCGGGATCAAATGGTCTGGCATCCATGGGATCGAGGGTTCCCTATTGAGCAACTGGCCGATCTAAAACCATGAATCTATTGGAACGACTATCGAATCTCCGCAGCAATGTATCCCGTAATCGAGTTACGGGGCGCATCGCCGTTGTGCATTGGGATCGAGAGCGCATCTACTTTCTCGTGGTTTCTCCGAAATCCAAATCGTTAGTCGCAGGCGATGTCGGGGTCGTTGCGCACGCGGAGAGCGGCAATCCTTTTTTGGCGTTGGCACAACATTTTCGCGACCACTCGATCTCCGTGCAGTGGCTAGTCGTTCTGTTGTCGCGTCCCGAGTTGGATCTGCCAACACTCAATTTACCACCGGCCGAAGCGAGTGAACTTCCCAACCTTGTTGCAAATGAAGTCGAACAGCAATTGGGTGAAACGGAAGAGCCTCCGATTGTGGACTTTCAAGTCGTTGACAATCCGAAAGCCGACAAGAGCTCGGGCCATCAAGTCTTGGCATTCGCTTTACCTGCCAAAGAACTTAGTTCATTGCAAAAGCAGGTAGCCGAGTCTGGATTTCGCATCGCAGCCATTTGCCCCCGGCATTTGGCTCCACTTGGAATTCTCAAGCGTCAGAGTATCCCCAGTGAAACGCTATGTGTTTCCGTGCATCTTTATTCTGGGGAAGTCGAACTGGCGGTATGCCGTGGGACCGAGCCCATTCTTTTGCGAACGATTCGGTTGAGTACGGACGATCCGACGCGGATTACCGAACAAATATGGATGGAGATGCAGCGATGCTTTACTCTCCTACCTCAGGAAACCGCAGAACTGCAATTGAGTTGGTATGTCTTTGCAACGAGCGACGCTGCACTTCAAGTTGCGAAAGCCTTGGAGGGTCTTGTCCAGTCGGATATCCACGTGGTCGATCCGCTGTTAGGATGGGAATTGACGAGCGATGGCACCAGCCTTGGCGAAGCGGTAGAAAGTGGCACGCTGACCCTTTCGGCAGCGAATGCGGGTGCCGCCTGGGATTACGTCAGCGAAACGCTTCCAGTCAATTTGCTCGCGCCTAGGCGGTCTCCGAAACCAAAGAACCCGATGGTGCGATGGGCTGCTATCGGAGCTTGTGCCGCGTTCGCCCTGGGGATCGCAGTCACTTTTATGTTGTCCGACGTATGGCAACTTCAAATCGAAGTCGAAAAACTTCAAAAAGAGCTGGATAACGCAAAAAAGGTGACGGCCAAGTATCAAGAAAAGTCAGATCAGGTTACGGCAGTCCAGACATGGCTAGATGATAAGGTGGATTGGTTAACGGAATTGAACGATCTATCCAACCGACTACCAGATGGGCAGGATGCCACCGTTCGCCGTTTAACGGCCTCGGCGGCAGCTAATTCAGCAACGATTGATTTGTCGGTGCAAGTTGCTGAACAGGAGTTTATTTCGCAGCTTGAGTCGCGCATCCGGAGTGCCAAGTATTCGGTAACCAGCAAACAGATCAGTCAGAACCCTGATTCATCTGAATATCCATGGCAGTTCGAGACCCGCATCGCTTTTCCAATCGAAGCTCAGAAACAGAACGCATACGGGCTCAAAGTTGACTCGAATTCCAAAGAGCCTTTGACGAGCGGGGAGAAACAACAATGACTCCGCGCGTAAAATGGTTGTTGGTGGGCGGACTGGTCGTCGTTGGCCTTTATTTTATGGATTCGCTTTATCGAAAGTGGATTGAGCAGCCGAATCAACAGCTCACAGCCCAGCTTGAGGATCTTGCCGAAAAGCTAAATGCATCCCGAACCGAACAGCTAATCGCGCAGAAGCAGGGGAAACGCTTGGAGTCTTTCGCGGCCCGAGCTCTTCCTGACGATCCACAATTGGCACGCTCTCTTTATCAACAGTGGCTCCTCAATCTCGTGGAGGCAAATGAATTGACTTCCGCTTCGGTGGACGCCGCCCAACCCGTGCGGGTCGAGATTCGCTCCCGAACCAAGAAAGGGGCGCGTCAAGCCATTGGGTACCGAATCAACTATTCGCTGCGAGGCAAAGCGACCCTCGCAAAACTCTCAGCCTTCTTAAACGATTTCCGCAAGGCTGGGCATCTACATAAAATTCGCTCGATTACGCTCAACCCCATCGGCAATGAAGGTCGTTTGGATGCCGATCTGACCATCGAAGTCCTTTGCCTCAAAGCATCGGCAAACAAGGATCGTCTGAGTGACTGGCAAGCGACGGACGAAGCGACGGTCGTGTCTAGCACCTACGATGATTTTGTCCGTCGCAATCTATTTGCCAGGGGGTTTGCCAAGGCGTTGTTCGAGATTGAACTGAAAGCGATTACGTCGAATCGGGAGGGTGTCTTGCAAGCTTGGTTCCGCATCGACGGGCGGGGCACCACCAAAACGATCGCAGCAGGTGGCCAAATCCCTGTTGCATTGCATGATATTTCCGTTCTTGAGGTGCTCAACAACAAGGTTTTCGTGCGTGTCAACGAAGATACGTACTGGATTAAGTTGGGGCAGTCGATAGGTGAAGTATGTTCGCTAAAACCAGAGGGATCATTGGGAGAAATAAGATGAGCATTCAATGTGTTGGGTTTCGCATGACACTGTGTACCATTTTGGTAGCCGTGCTTGGTCAGCAAGAAAAAACGTATGCTCAGCTCATTGGGAATATCCCAGTGTCACGTCCAACCTCGTCGTCGCAACAACGACCCGCCAATAGTCTCACGCCGAATATCGGTACTGGTTTAGTCGGCGGCCTTTCTCCGCTCAGTCCAAGTCTGACGTTGCAAAATGGCCCGAAACGCTATCTGCGAGGCAATCGATCCCGTCTGGATTTCGTAGGGTCAAACCGAACCGATCTGTCAGGCTTCGTTGGTTCTGAGCAGGCATTAGGCGTCGGGATAGTTCCGTCTGCAGCGGACAGCCTACGCCTCGAGACAACCAAGTCCGCCAATATCAACAAGCCGCTTCCCATGCAGCCAGCAAAAGGCCTGTACTATCCGCGGCTTGAAATTGCGTTTGATAGTGTTCCCAAGCAACGCGAGTTGCTTTCGGTAGGAGATGCTAGCATGAACATTCGCGAACGAGTCGCACAAGTATCTGGTGGGAACGTCAATGTAGTCATGTCAGGTAATACTGCGATTCTTCGAGGTACCGTGAACTCGGTTCGGACATCCGAATTGCTCACACAAATGTTAAGCTTCGAGCCTGGGATCAATGGCGTGAAGAATGAATTGGTGGTTAAGTGATGCCACGGACGACAAAAGGTGCAGGTACGCTCCGCCGTGCCGTTCGCAACCGACAAAAGGTGCAGGCACGCTCCGCCGTGCCGTTCGCAGTCAAGCTTTTGCCAAGATTCTAGGTGGACGGCACATGGAATGTGCCTACTACTTGGTGGACGGCACATGGAATGTGCCTACTACTTTGACCTTTGTCGGCTGTGCCGAAATGCTTACTCGCGCTTATCGTTTTTGGAAGCGAACTTGCTGGTTTGTCCAACGCGACTTGCATTGTTCGTTAACTTGGATGGAATCGAGATTTCGCTGCGTGGACGACCTCGTGTCCGATAGTCGTAGACCTCTGTTGTGATCGGGTTAACGGTCTTCGTTTTCTCGTCATCGTCCTCTTGATGCTTGAGCGGTTTTGCGGAATCCCTCAAGAGTGGTTTCGGTTCTACTTCGACATCGGAGGCTCGCGGTGGTTCAGGACTTAGTCCGGTCCCTCGCAGGTGGCGTTGAAAGGACGGGGGTAAGTCGATGGATTCAATACGGCTTTCCGTTTTGGGTTCTTCTTTCTTGTTGGGCAATGGCGACGTTTCTACATTGCCGGCAAGACGGACTGGAGAGGAATTTGCATTGGAGGAGTCCGTTTCGCTCTTTACGATTTCTTTGCTGACTGGGGTGCCAGGAAGCATTTTTATGGTTGGATCTGAGATGGAAGCTCCTCCCTCACGTCCTTCGAATCGTGCAATAAGACTCAAACGACGTTGCTGGCCGCCTATTTCGCCCCACGGAAGCCATACGCTGTACGATGGCCCGATCGATGTCCTACTCATGTGCGATTTGAACTGGTCCGGGGTGAACATGTATTTGCGCAAAGGCTTCTGGTCGGTCGGTGAAGTGTCGTCGGCATCGAAAACATAGACTGCCAAACTGCCGTCTACTTCGACAGGATCCTTGTTCTCTTTGCCGTAAAAATAGATTCGGCCACCAAAGCCACGAACGCCCGGTTGATTGGGTTGATGCAGGACCGTGTCGGTCCAAATAGGTAGTATGCGGTCCGGAATCTCCTTGTTCTCATTTTTCCAGGGCCAGTTCATCGTAGAATTTTTGGGTGCAAACTGGCAACCTAAAATGCTGACAAGCAAGGGTAGTAAAGCGCAAAGGAAGCCTATCGATCTGGGGCTCATTCTTTCAGGGGACGCATTTCTTGTAGGGGCCATCGGCAAAACAATTTCCGTGTTAGCGGAACGGTGCATGCCGTCCGGTGCAGAGAAACCAGAGGGCTCGCGGCCTGCCCCGAACTTGGAATTGCAAATCTCACTTGGCATCAACGTGCTCCGCTCGAATAGGACGGCGACCCAGACGGTTTTGAATAGTCCTGGGGAATCGTCTGCGATCGCCCGGAACCACTCGTCTGCTGGATGCTCGCCGAATTGACTTGACCATTCCTAGGTTGACCTGGCGCGATGGCTCTGCTTGCTTGAAAGACGGCGGGCTCAACAGGAGCTGGCAGTAGCTCCGGCGTGCCTTGAGGGAACGTAGCCGGATCCGACAGAAGCGCTGGGCCCACAGAAGGATTTTGTGGAGTAGCACGCATGGGCGTCCCACGGGGGTCGATATCTGGGTAGACGGTATCCCAATCGTCTTGCTTGATACATTCCAATGCCATGTCGGTGTCAGGATAAACATTTCCATGAACTTCGAAGATGTCCGCTTCGCACCAACTCATCCTTGCAAATTCAGCTTGCTTCAATCGCTCCATGTCCCCTTGAGAACGCACTACGTGAGGAGTCAAAATAATAACCAATTCCGTACGTTGCATTTCGCTGAAATCGTAGCTAAATAGATACTTGAGTATCGGCAAATCTCCCAACCATGGAACTTGACGATGCTGGGTTCTCGAACTGCGGGATATCAACCCGCCGAGAATGATCGTTTCTCCATCGGCTGCGCTCACGGTTGCTTGGGCATTAATCGTATCGATACGAGGTGAACGGATAATGCTGCCTGTGTTGGTGACCGACACCGGAATCCCTTCAATTTCGGGACCGACCTTGGATTTTTCCGCATCGATTTCCATGACGACAATACCATCTGGGCTGATGCGGGGTGTGACACCAATGATCAAACCCACTTTCGCATCGATGAGGCCATTCGTTGAACCGAATTGCGTGATGCTCGAATTCGTGATTCGCGGTACAAGTTGCCCAACTTGGATAAACGCTTGCTGATTGTCGAGCGTTAGCACCTGCGGTCGACTCAATACTTCCAAACGTCTTGTTTCTTGGAGAGCTCGCAATAGAAAACTTACGTTTTCGCTGCTTGCAGATAAAACCAAGCCTCCAAACCCTAAGTCTTGATTGGTGCGCCCAACCGAAAAGTTCGAGAGCCCTTGCCCGCCAACGTAATTCGAATTCGCGAGGGCCTTTTCAGAACCACTATTACCAAGTGGGTTGTTATTGAAGTTGTAGCCTGGGATATTCGTCTGCAAAGGGCCCAAGATACTGCGATCGAATAGCACCGAATCTTGCAGTCCCACCTCGACTCCAAATTCGTCTACATTGCTGAGTGTGATCTCCGCAATCATGACTTGGATCATCACTTGTGGAGGTTGTTGGTCGAGTTGCTCGATCAGTCGGCTGATCTCATCGTAGTAGCGAGGAGTGGCGCTGAGAATCAATTTGTTCTGCACCGGTTCGGGCACAACGACGACTTCTTTTTCGATCTGTTCAAAGGGATTGATCACTCCAGGCGCTGCGATTTCGACCTGCCGTTTGCTGCGAAGGAATTCGTTGATCGCGAGCGCGACGTCAACCGCTGGAGAATTCTTAAGTTGATAGACGGTGCTCTTTCGTTGCATCTTGTCGCTCTCATCCAGACGCAGGATCAACGCTTCGACGATTTTCAGATCCCCTTCCGAGCCTATTACAATAATATTGTTGCCTCGCGTATCGACGGTAAACCGAAGAGGAAGCAGAGCGGTTTCGTCGGGAGCACTCGAGAGCTGCGGGGAAATTGAATTCCCAGTGGCTTGTGCAGGCAGCAACGACCGCAATGTTTCCACCAAACCGTTGGCATCGCCGTTCTTGACAGGAAAGATCTTGATCTTGGCGACCATCCCGGGTGTATCGAGTTGTTCAATCAACTGTTCGATCAGCGGTAAAGTATCGGGTGCACTGGATACCAAGATAGAATTGTTGCGTTCGTTGACGGTAATTTGGCTGGCCCCTAAGGTGCCGCTCGTTGCAATAGGTCGCCCCTCTTGGTCGAGAAGTTGAATGCTCGCACGTGCTCCAGTAGCGGAAGTAGCAAGGGCCTGTTGAAGTGATTTCGCGATGTCAGCCGCCAAACTGTGTCGCAACAGGAAAACCCGCGATTGCTGCACCAACGTTCCTCTTGGTACATCGAGTTGAGCAATCAATTTGCGTATCTCTACTAGATCGCGATTTGGTGCATGCACGACAATCGCATTGGTTCGACTGTCCACCATGGATTGGATGGTCGGCGCAAGTCCTACGCGGTTCTTGAAAAATGCTTGGAGCTGAGTTTGCAATTCGGTGGCTGGTGCGTGTTGCAATTGAATGACTTCGAACTGAGTATCTGGCGATGCTGGCTGGTCCAGTTTGGCGATCAGGTCTTTGGTGGATAGGATCGCTTCTCCCCATCCGATCAGAAGCAATGAATTTGGTTTCCCAAGCGGGGTGACCGACACACGCCCTTGAATGGTTCCCGTCAGCTTTTCTTGGATCGACACGATCACTTTCGCGATCTCCTCGGAACCCGCATGCTGCAGAGGGACGATTTCGATTTCGGGTCGGGTCAACCGGCTCGCTTCGTCCAGTCGTTTAATAATCTCAGCCAAATCCGTTAGTTGCTGATCGCGGCCACGCAGAATAATTGCGTCAATTTCCGGCAGCATTTCGATCTGGACGCCTTCGAACTGAGGCAATGGCAAACTAGTCGGGCTCAACGCCGTATCAGGCTTGGACGCATTATCACCTGGAGCGAGAGGCTGCGGTGACGATGGTGGAGTCACATCCTGTTGCGCCGAAACGAATTGTACGCTGTTGTTTCCTCTACGTGCTGATAGTAGGGAGAACTTCGACAACGAGTCTTGTCCGTTGTCGCGTAGAGGAAGAATGCGTAAGGCCTCCTCGGGTCGGTGCATGGCAAATGTCGTAACAAGATTGGCAATATCTCTCGAGAATGCCTCGGGTCCTTCGATTCTCAACTTGTTTTCAGCCGTGCGAAACTCCAATGTGGCTCGCCCGCAATCCATTCGCATTTCGAATTTTTGAGCATTGGCGGTGTCGGCTCGAAGGTAGTTTTGAAAGAGCCTGGTAAAGGATTCCTTCACGTACTCAGCCCGAGATGCGGGGATATCTACGTCACGACGAACGGCAGCACCCACCGCTTGCATCCGTAAAACGGGAGTCGCTTGAGCCAGGACGTTCGCATTGATTGTCGCAATGAGAATCACTGCACAAGCAATTTGCTTTGAATTACCAATGTGCATGGACAGTTGCCTTTTCACAAACTCTCGAAATCGTCATTTTTGTCGCACATAACAACATTTGCGTGTACCGTTCCATTCCACAAGTGCGCGAGATCCTGGGTCTAGATCGACCTTAGGAAAGAAGGCATCCCTATGTCAAGGCTGTATGCCTCGCAAGGCTTAAGGCTTAAGGCTTAAGGCTTAAGGGTGGAGGCTGGAGGCGACTTTGCTTGTCGAACGGCTACTGAATAGACAGCTAACTCGTTTCGTCACCAGTGAGCGATGTCGCGTAGCCAGACGCTGTCCCGCGATTGTTTCGAGCCGCGAAATCTGCATTGAAAAATCCTAGTTCGTTTAGTTGGCTCCGTCCGGACGAGCCGGACGGAAGGCCAAAAGGGAAATCAAGCGATTCGAGTTTTGGTGTCCAATGGGTAGCTGTCAATTGTGGCTCCCACGGGGACAAGCCCACGTGGAAAGCAGCCTTCCATCCGGGCTTGTCCCGGTGGAGGCAACAATTTGCAGCTACCCACACGTAATCAGCCTTCCATCCGGGCTTGTCCCGGTGGAGGCAACAATTGGCAGCTACCCACATGTAATCAGCCTTCCATCCGGGCTTGTCCCGGTGGAGGCAACAATTGGCAGCTACACAAAGCTAGAATGAAATGACTAACAACCAATAATCCTATGCTCTCCGTCCGGCTTGCCCGGGCGGAAGCTGCGTTGAACTACCTAACGCACCATGCAAATCCAACCAAGATACACGTCCAACAATTGCTCAGCAGCTTACCAGCTCAATTGGTCCCTCAGTGTTTTCGGACGTGAATCCCTTCCATCTCCCGCAGCCTCCATCCAGCAACTTCGCGAGGCTATCGCCAAGGATCATCTCAAGATCCTGGAATTCAATGATAAGCTTCCGAACATCGTCCAATTCTTCGTGAGTTCGCGTTCTGATTTAAATCCCGCCGATATCGTTCGGTTGGTAAAGGGTCGCTGGCAATACCTGAGGCGCTCAATAGAGTCGATCGAATTTCGTCGCAACTATCGAATCACCTCGGTTGGTTCTGCCAATGCAGATGTTTTGGATGCCTACATCGATCGACAGCCCGAAAGACATCCAATGGCAGACCATCGTGTTCAAGAACTCCTTGAATCGCTTCAATTCCACGACACACAAGTCGATCTGACGAGTGTTCGTCGCAGTAGCCATGGCGAGTTCCGTTATGCGCTGCAAGTTGTCATCGAGTCGGAGTCCGGTTGGCATGATGTGAGATCAAGCGTTCTGACCGCGTATCTCCAAGCGATCATTGCTAGTTGCCGCAATCATGGATGGCTGCTGTCGCGGATCGGACTGTTGTCGAACCACGTTCATGTCCTATTGGGGCCATGCGTTGAGGATTCGCCAATGGAAGTGGCTTTGGTATTGATGAACAATATGGCGTTTACGCAAGGGATGAAGCCGATGTTTCGAAGCAGCTTCTATGTTGGGACCTTTGGTGAATATGATCGCGGGGCAATTTGGAAAGGGCTGGCGGGGGAAACGCCGCTTCCGCCTGGACAAGCCGGGAGCTAGCCTGGAGCGTTAAAAGTTCGGTATTGATATGCTTTTCCAATGATTCTTTTTATTCCGAGGAAATCGAGTTCAAAATGCTCTCCGTCCGGCTTGCCCGGGCGGGAGTAACGTGGTTTGCCTGGGTCTTGTTCGGAAGAGCAACGTTGCTTCCGCCCGGACGAGCCGGACGGAGAGCCAATGCTAAAAGGATGATTATCCTTTTAATCAAGCTTTGTAGCTACCAATTGTTGCCTCCACCGGGACAAGCCCGGATGGAAGGCTGCTTTCCACGTGGGCTTGTCCCCGTGGGAGCCACAATTGACAGCTACCCATTGGACTCCAAAACTCGAATCGCCTGTTTGGCCGTTCGACTCTCCGTCCGGCTTGCCCGGGCGGGAGTAACGTGAGCCATTCGTGCCAGGCATGCACCGCCTATGGACAAAACCATCCGTTGGTCCGTGCGAAAATGAACGCTTCGACGCACCGGTCACAACTTCCACTTCACATCTTGATTCGCTTCTGCTCGAAGAACCTAGGCAGCATTCGAAGAGTGTCTCAAGATCAATTCCAAATCGACGGCAACCGTAGATGGGTGGCTGGTTGACGCATTTGCAAGTTCATACGACGATCGATTGACTCACCCGTCCTAGCTTCCTCCATGTCTTCAACTGAGCGTGAAGCGAGTCGATGAGATTCTAAGAGCTCCATATCACAAGCCTAAACTGGCCGAATCAACTACCTTTCGGAACACCTCCGGATTTAGAAGGGATCGTCCAGACTTCGCCCTGGCGACTCCGGCTTGTTTTGATATCACGACACCAAACTCATTTCCCCAACGACATATCGCTATCAAATTGGAGTCCGAAAACCAATTTAGAAACGTTCTTAGCCAGCGAACGTCATCCCCCACGGTAGCATCGAGGGAGGGGTTAGTTGCCTAAACCTTACAGAGCGGGTGTCGTGTCGGTTGTCGTGCACCTAGAAAAACAGTAGCGAAGACTGGACTTGAACCAGCGACCCACGGCTTATGAAGCCGTTGCTCTAACCAACTGAGCTACTTCGCCATCAATGAAAACACAGGGTTTTTGTCTCTCCCCGTTGTTCTCACTTATTTTCTGACACACGAGATTCTATCGGCAAGCCTGTTGCTTGCAAGCCATCCAAAACGTTACGCCCTGTCAGATCCGCTGTCAAAACACCGAAACCACCCAAACCGAATCCTGATTTTCCTCTGTTTCCCGACCATTCGAAGCGTTCAGGGGCGTTCAGGGGCGTTCATGACTGAGACCGTAACCATTGAAATCACCTATAAATAGCATTGACGCCGAATCGTCGCTTCTTGCCGCCGGACTGCCAACGTGCTCCAATCAAGTTCAAACAGCTGGCCCAACGCTCTACGCGGCGCCGGCAACATTTTGCCCCACTAGCTCCTTTGCTTTCTTTCCACAATCAAAGTCCATTCCTAATGCGAATTCGATGCACCCTCCTCGCGACGATTACGGTTCTTTTGGCTGGGTGCAACACGTCGACCCTACCGTCCTCCAAGGCACCGATGGTCGCGGAATTGATGAACAAGGCTCAAATACAGGCTCAGTCAGGTGACTTCAACGACGCCTATGCAACGCTCAAGAGTGCCGAAAGTTTGGATAAAACAAACCGAGGCACGCTGATCGGTTTGGTGCAAATAGGACACGATCTAGCGATCCAGTCGAATGCGGCACAAAATGACGCCAAGAGCGCTCCCTTGTTTTTAGAGTCCGCCAAATTTGGCCGCCAACTTATGGCATTAGGTTCGCTGACGCCCCAGGAGAAAGAGATCCTCGGAATCGCGATCTACAACGAAGGCTGCGTTTTTTCGAAAACCGGCAAGACCGACGAAGCGGTTAAGTCGATCGGTGAGGCCATCGAACTCGGTTTCAATGATCTAAAATTACTCAATGACGACACGGACCTAGTTGCCATTCGCGGACTCGATTCCTTCCAAGGTTTACAAACCCGAATTGAGGAAAAACAATTGGAGGAGTTGTCCAACGAGAAAAAGAACGCTCTCGTCACACTGGCAAACCACAAGCCGTTTGATTTCGACTTCGAACTGCCCGACGTTGACGGCAATCTCACGCGACTAGCCGATATGAAAGGCAAGGTTGTACTTGTCGATATTTGGGGTACTTGGTGTCCACCGTGCAGGATGGAAATTCCTCACTTCGTGGAATTGCACAACAAGTACAAAGACAAGGGCTTCGAAATCATCGGCATCAACTATGAAAACGGAGACCCCAGCCAAGCCGTGGCATTGATCAAGCAATTCATGACCGAAAACAACATGCCTTATACGTGCGTCATCGGCGATGACGAAACTCGAAAAAAGGTTCGTAATTTCCA
>CAMBSL010000133.1 GCA_945870455.1 Pirellula staleyi DSM 6068
TGCGGGCTCAGAGGCCCACACTACAGCGATTACTGTTGATGGGATTCACTACCAACTGGCTAGACCTACCGTAGCATGGGGCTCCGGCCCCGTCTTTACCCACATTTCGCAGCACGCCAGACTCGAAATCCCAATGGATTTGCGTGATCCCATCGCGTTTTCTCCCCCTCGCCCCGCTTCGGGGAGACGAGTCGGGGGGTCGGGGGGTGAGGGGTAGAGCCCTGACATGGTAGCCTCCGGTTCAGTTATTTGTTTACACTTCTGAAACGAAGCTAGACATTGAATTCACGATCAAAAAACCAATCAAAACACAGTGCAAAACCCCTCACCCCCAACCCCTCTCCCCGAGACCAGGGCGAGGGGAGCAAGATCAAAAGATGTGGGTAAAGATGAGGGCTCCGGCCTCGTGCGGGGATTGCTTTGTTAGCAGCCGACGGGCTCAGAGGCCCATCTTACGTTTTCCCTGTCAACCGAATGGGGACACCACTTCGGCATTTTACGTAACACACATTGCAATTGCAGTTGTGTATGCAACCGGACATTTTTGGTAGAATCTGGCTGTGGCGATTTAGCCTTTTACTGTTCCCCCTACGCCCCTTCCGAAATAAGAAAACCAATCCACAATGATTCGTGTAGGCATTATTGGCGCGTCTGGTTACACGGCTATCGAAGCCATCGATCTACTGCTCAAGCATTCCGGCGTTCAAATCGTTGCTGCAACCAGTCGGCAGGCGGACGGCAGTATGATCGCGGATATGCATCCAAGCTTGGTTCGCCGTTTGAGACTTGCTGTCGAGGATTTATCACCCGTTCAAGTAGCGGAACGATGCGATGTTGCGTTCTCCTGCTTGCCACACGGGGCTTCGGCACACCATGTTATGCAATTGTTAGACGCAGGTTGCCGAGTCATCGATCTTTCGGCAGACTACCGATTGAGCACCCCTGCCTTGTACCAAAAGTGGTACGGCGAAGTGCATCCGGACGCCGGGCGGTTGGGTGCAACGCCGTACGGATTGCCCGAGCTGTTTCCAAACGACCTTCGCGACTGCAAGCTTGTTGCAAATCCTGGGTGCTACCCGACCTCAGCGATCTTGCCGCTAGCCCCTCTACTCAAAGAAGGGCTGATTTCCCCTCAAGACATCATCGTCGACAGCAAGTCTGGGGTAAGCGGCGCCGGACGTACTCCCAAGCTAGGAAATCTCTATTGCGAAGTGAACGAGACCATTTCCGCCTACTCGGTTGGCAATCATCGCCATCAACCCGAGATCGTGGACATCGTTCATCGCTATAGCGGTATTGAGCCCGAGGTTGTCTTCACACCGCATCTGGTGCCCATGGAACGTGGCATTCTGTCGACCATTTACGTTCATAAAGCATCGGGTGCATCACCCAATCAAATTCGCGAGTGCTTGAATACCTATTACGATGCGAGCTCCTTTGTGAGAGTGGTTTCGCATCTGCCAGCCACTCGATTCGTTGCGAGAACCAACTATGTGGACATAACAGTCCGCGAAAATGGACCAAGAATTATCCTCGTATCGGCAATTGACAATTTGGTTAAGGGCGCAAGCGGTGCGGCTGTTCAAAATTTGAATCATATGTTTGGTCTCGAGCCAACGCTTGGGCTGAAGTAAGCATCCATTCACTTTCCTCTCTTTCTGGAGTCGTTCATGATTCGTAACTTGTTGTCGATTGCATTCTGCCTTGCTTGCACCCCGATTATCATTGCCCAACAACCTCAAAAGGCGCCCATCGAATCGGCTGGCATGAAAAGTATTTTCAATGGCAAGGATCTAAGTGGCTGGGACGGTGATCCGAGGTTGTGGTCGGTGCGAGATGGCGTGATTCATGGGGAAACCACTCCAGAGAATGTGGCGGCTGGCAACACGTTCATCCTGTGGAAAGACGGCACCGTCAAGGATTTCGACCTTCGGCTTTCTTTCCGCTGCAACGCCACAAATAATTCGGGAATTCAGTACCGTTCGAAGCATATTGTCGACGACAAGGTCAAGAACAAATGGGTCGTTCGTGGCTATCAGCATGAGCTAAGAAACGAAGTTAATTTTCCAAACATCTCGGGCTTTATCTATGACGAAGGGGGCAAAAGAGGACGCATCTGCTTGGTTGGCGAAAAGGCAAGTTGGGAAGCAGACGGGAAGAAAGTCACGGGAAGCTTGATCGAACCAGAGGAGTTCAAGAGGCTATTTAAGCTCGACGACTGGAACGATGTCGTAATCATCGGCAACGGCAACAATGTCAAGCACTACTTGAACGATCGGCTCATTCTTGACTTCACCGACAACGAGCCAAAGCTTGCATTAAACGAAGGAATCGTTGCGTTGCAACTGCACGCGGGCAAGCCGATGTGGGTCGAATTCAAAAATATCCGACTGTTTCAACCAAATCACTGACCGGAACGCGAAAACCATCAAGAGGATATCGTAAGCACGGCCGACCAAAGTAGCAGGCACGCTCCGCCGTGCCGCAGCCGACCAAAGTAGCAGGCACGCTCCGCCGTGCCGCAGCCGACAAAAGTAGCAGGCACGCTCCGCCGTGCCGTTCGCAGTCGAGCTTTCGCCAGGATTCCAGGTGGACGGCACATGGAATGTGCCTACTACTTTGACTTTTCTCGGCTGTTCACCACTCAGACGGGCTCTTTGGGGTCTCTGCCGCTCGACTAGGAACGGGCAAAGTCGAATTCAAAATGCAGGCAATCCAGCGATCGCTTGCGAATGGCTGTAAGACAGATAAACATTGCCGACAAAGACTAGCTGTATCGGCGGCCTCGGTGCCTACAACTTGAATTCTCGTTGCAATCCTTAAGCGAGTGGATGGGTTATGCCGAGAACCACCAACAAGTCGATCACCAATGTTTCTGCATTGGGCTTACCCCTAGGTCGACTTTTTTCGAACACTTTACCAGCAGGTGGCATCATGTCACTCAAGTTAGCTAAGACGGCAAGTCACATCGCATCGATCGGCCGCTCGACTTTGCCCGTTCTCACGGGAGTCGGTGCTGGCTTGCTTGTGCAATTCGCGGCGGCACAAGAGAACCTTCTCCGGGAACAGGAGACTCCATTGCCTGCTCGTGCGATCCTGAATGCGCTCCCTCCGCCCGAGGCAACGACTGACTCCAGGAACGTGGCGAACGAAAGTGCGGTTTTGACGCCTACAAACAACGACCCTGCTGAACGATTTGCTAGCATTGACGACATCAAGTCATCGCAACAGTCCATGGCGAAAGATCGTGGGCCAATCGTCTTACCCGTTCTCAACGTCCCAAATATCTCTATCAAGGAGATCGGCAGTGAAAGAGCAAAAGGTTCCGCGCCAGAGGATGCTGTTGCGGGTCGTTTGCCTAATATGATTCCTTTGCCCTTTGGTCCTGACCGATTCGGCCAATGGTCCATTGATTACAAGACGTGGACCGCACCCGTTTTTTGTCATCAGCCAACTTATTTTGAAGATACGATGCTCGAGAACAATGGTCACGAGCGCGTTCCAGCTCTGCAACCCATTCTGTCAGGAGTGAGATTTTACTCCACTGCGGCATTACTACCCTATCTTTGTTACTTGAATCCGCCATTGAAATATAGCTATCATGGGGATCACTATCGACCTGGTTCATGTGCCCCAGCTCTTCGTCAACGACCGCCCTATGACAAAGGTGCGTTGAGATTCCAGTTATTGACAACCGGAACAGCAATCTTGACGATGCAGCCCTGAACCATCTCAGATGGTAAGATCGCTACAATGAGAATGGATTCTCCGAACGCAACTAGGCGAATCCTGAAAAGGCGAATATCTCACCGCAAAAACTCAACTTTCGAGACGTCAAAGTTTGACTCTTCCGAATAGTGTCCTAAGTTTCATGTGGCGTTACAAGTGTGAAATGCCAGCTGTCACGACAGCTTCTCATTGCTCCCGGAACTTTCTGAAATCATGACGATGAATTCAGGCAGAATTTTGAGGGATTCGTGTTTTGTTGTTACGCTCGGTCAGACCGGGCTACTTATCGGAGGGTAAATATATGAAGAATTTCGCCATGAAGATGAAGCGTTTTTTGAAGAGTGAAGATGGACCAACAGCTGTTGAATACGCTGTTATGTTGTCCCTCATCATCGTTGTTTGCTTGACCGCTGTTACCAGCGTCGGCACTAACGCGAAAGCCACGTTTACTAGCATTTCAAACCAACTCGGGACAGCTAGCTAGTATTGAGTCGAGGTGCCGCTCAGTCCTCTGCTTGGCTGAACTCAGCCAAGCAGTCGGTGGAGTTCTCGTTTCCAGTAGGCCTTAGGGCTCACTTGAATCTTTGAATTAGAACCTGGGATCGATCAGGGCGTGAAGATCGATCCGTCGGGTTCTTTGTTCTTTTCGAGACAATCTCAATTTCAACAGGCGTTACCCAATGACCCAAGTATTCTTCCCTATCGAGGCGGTTAGCGGTCTCTGGGAGATCGTCTGCTTTTGCGGTACGCTATTCGTCGTAGCGATGGTATGGATCCTCGCTCCTCGATGAGCCTAGATCCGTTGTCATTGTTCATTCAAAATATCTTACCGCGAAGAACATTTTTCGTAGCATTTGCTCAGGACTGACTCTTATGAATACCTCAAGCCTAGTGGAAGGCATAATTAGCCATTGGCACATTTGGTTTGTCTCGATTGTATTAGTTGTCGCCGCCGTGATTGATGGGTGGCAACTCAAGGTTCCCAATTGGATTACCTTTCCAATGATCATCTCGGGTTGGCTCTATAGCTTTGCATCGGGCGGTCTGGCTGGACTCGGTTGGAGTCTCGTCGCCACATCCTTTGGACTGGCGCTCCTCTATGGTATCTATATGGTCGGCGGCATGGGTGCCGGCGACGTCAAATTGCTTGCAGGCATCGGTGCTTGGGTACACGCCGAACACACCTGGAACATTTTTGCAGCAACCGCCGTCGTCGGTGGAGTGATGGCGATGATGATGATCGCAACCAGCGGTCGTTGGAGAAAACACTTCCAGCAGTTCAATATGTTGATCGGTGAGTTCGTTGAGGTTCGTGATCCAGAGGCACTTTTCCAACGGGCCGCAGAGCGCAAGTCAAAAATGTTCTTGCTCCCATACGGGATTCCGATGACGATCGCAGCCCTAGGCTATTTTGCGTTCCAAGGTATGTACCTGTAACTAGTCAGCCCATTTGCATAACTGCTCGACATATGCCGCCGAGCCATCGCGAACCCAGCCATCCAATTGGGCGGGTTCTTTCAATTGCTGACCGCGCATGGTATCCACTGCAATGTATTCGCATGCGACATTCGAAAGCGTGCTCATGTCGCCCCAGAGTTTTTCGAACTGCGTAACGGGAAACACGTCTTCCTGTCCGAGTCCCCACCGCTTCTTGACATCCTTGATCGTAATGTAGGTTGGCATTCTTGCCCCCACAGTCCGCACGCTCAGATCGACCAGTTCCGAATTGGCCAACTGAGAACGATTGAGGCGAAATGTTGCAAGGAGTTGGTCGATATCGATCCAAGTTGTCATAGAGGAGTAATACGACAAGGCAAACTCATCTCGATCGTTTGGCATGGCCATTCCCTCAAGCAATCGTCTTTTGCCGTCAACCACAGCCAGCCCGCCGCCACGATCGTCGATCCGTCGGCTGATCACTTCAAAACTGAGACAAGCACCCGAATCGATATGTTTGCTCAGAACCAATGGATCCAAGTTTGCACCCAACGTATCGATATTGTGTAGCAATAGGTACTTGAGCGACGGTTGCTCCATCAGCATTCGATACAACAATCCGTTCCGAAGCATATTCGGAATCTCATACCAGTGGCCAACAGGATGCATGCATTGCTCCGGCAGGTTATCGGTATAATCGCTTGCTTCTCCTACAGATTTTGCCCAGCCCATGATAGCCGATTGACCGCTCTCACGAACCTTTTGTTGTTGTTCATCGAGGACTTGGTGCGACATTTCCTCCCAAAAAAAACGGAGGTCTTTGGCCGTTGGAATCGTTCGCAATCCAACGGACATTCCTTTCGATAAGTGAACTCGCCCCTTGTAATTATAGTTGCTGCATTGGGCCAAGACCTTTTCGATCGGTGCGTGTGTCAAGTAACCCGTCGTGAAAACGTGTGAGACGGGGCAACCGAACTGCTCCGACGTGAGGCAACTCTTTGCCAGGTGTGTTTCGATGAAACTACGATGCTTGCCTTGGAATTTGCAGAAAGGGTTTAGCCCTTTGACGACGCCTGCACCGCCGGTCCAACGCGAGCCAACGCCTGCCGCAAGCGTCACTACGGCAACCTGACCAGACGACAATGCGTTACGTCCTGATTTGGCTTCGACCGAGTGCTCCCGGTAGTCCTTCGACGCGTTCCGCAAATCGATCACGTCATCCAACGCAACATCTTGGATGTTTGTCTCAGGCGACAATCGATTCTCGGAAAGCCCAATTCGTCCAGACAGCAACTCACTTCGGACTTGCTCGTGCTGTTGGCGGTCAAAACCGTGAACCCGTAGCGATTCGTAAAGATGAGCCTTCGTATCTGTTTCCGTTTGAGCGTGCGGCAATATGCGATCTAACAACCATCGGGCTCGCCCATCCCCTTCACGGCACGAACGATTCAATCGCATCAGCTCGCGTTGCGATTGCTGGCTTAATTCGCGAATATCTTTTCGAATCAACTTCGGAGCCAGGATTGCATAGTAGCCGTCGGGCATCGTCGCCGATTCGCCGCTCAGAAGTTCCGCCCATGACCCTCGGTCATTGACTGCGAAGTCATAAACGACGGGATCCATTGCAAATGGCAAACGCATTTGCATTTCACGCTTCGTACTGACCAATGCGTGGAGTAGCCAATCCCGGGCTTCTTTCTGAACCGTTGGATCAAAGAAGAAGCCCATGCCTCCGCCGGACATTCCACCGAGCATGAGAAATCCCCAAAAGCGGTCGCCCCATCGTGCTCGACATTGTTCGATCATCGAATCGGTGAACCGATTGGTGCACCAAGGGATAATTGTTTGTAGAGGTCCGACAAAATTCTGCGTCGTCAGGTCAGCCACACGTCGAATATCTCCCCGCTGCAATGCCTCGACAATTCCTTCGAAGAGTCGCTGTGCTTCGAGGCGAGCAAGCCATTCTTTTTCCGCGCGCACCAAGTATTTTTCGGTCACCATTTCTAAGATCGGTCCGACATTTTGGGCCATCCCACCGTAGATCAAAACAAGGCTATCTTGAAGTGCTTGGCGGGCTTCCGCCGAGATTTTGTTGTCTTGCAAAATAGTGTGCTGAGGCAAAAGCCTACCGCGACTGATGCCTAACTCTGGATCATCGCTGCCTGCCAAAACACCTTCAATGCGTTTGATACCTGGCCATACTCCGCCCGAATCTTGCCAACCACCCCCCGAGCCACCAAGCCATTCGCCAAGAATCGCGCGGGCGGTGATCAAGCGCTGGTCCCTCAGTTCAAGGCCGCCCTGGAGCGCAGAGACTTGGCCTGTGGCTCGCATCAATACCGCGATCAAAGAGCCTAACAAATTCGTGGACACCGCTAAACGAGATCCCTTGGGTATGTCATTTACTTTCGATACCAGTTCCAACCCAAGTCCTTCTTGACCAATCAGTGTCTTGAGCAGTTCAGCCATCTTGCGGTGGCAGCCTTCCATGGCTGGCGGCACGACACCCGACGCGATCAAAGCAGATTTTAGTAACCCTAAATAGTCTTTTGCAAAGTCGAACACTTCGTCGATTTCAGTGATCTCAGCTTCTACGCCCAAATCGGTACTTATCAATCGCAGCACTGGACGATCGATGACTCGCAAGTAAGCTTCCACCGGCGGTCGGGGGGTTACATCCTTGCCGTACACGCCCAGGTCTACCGATGCGTTCAGCACGCGCGCACCCTCGGGGTAATCCATTCCGAGAAAGAAGATGTCACTCCATCCCGAATGAGAGAAATCCATGCGAACGCTGGTCTTCTCGCAAAGAATTGGGAAATCGCCTGTTGCGGGATCTGTTTGGCAGAGCCGTTTCTCCAACCGCAACGGATGCTCGCTTGGGTGCCCAACGCGAAACATCCACTGGTTACCTCGCACCGTTCGAACGCTCCGCCGGACCTGGTCCGCTAGCGTTTGTATCCCAAGTTGGTGATAGGCACGTGAAAGGGCACTTGCAATCGCAAGCGTAGGGCCTTGGCTGCGTTGTACAACAAGTAACTGATCGATTGCTTCAGGAAATCGGCGACCGAGAATATTCTGATAGGCTTCATAAGGTAGTAACCCAGAGTGTGACTCCGGAAACGTTTTTGGTAAGTGGTACCGATAGATGGCTGCGAGAAAGAAATGGGCTCGAACGCGATGATACAAGTTTCCGGAGTTGCGACGAAACACATCTAAGGCGTCGGTAGCTGCGATCAAGGCGGAGGTGTCTAGACCAGCACACAAAGATTCTAAGGTCCGATGCCTTACCGACTCGTCAAGCGAGAGAATGGTTTCGATCCAAGGGGTTGTCGTATTGGGTGTTGATGTCTGTGTGTGCATTGCAACTCTTGTAGGGTCAGTCATCTAAATCTCGGTGGAGCAAAGCCTGTTCTGCGGTCTATTTCTGTGTTGCCAGGAGTTCAACCATATCGCTTAGCACTCGGTCACGATCCACTCCGGAGAGGGATAATGCCAGTTGCGTATGCAAGAGTCCGTACTTGATACCGATGTTGTACCGGTGGCCCTCGACTTCACATGCAAGAAAGCGTTCGCGACTCGCAAGTTCATTGAGGGCTTCTGCAAGTGACACCGGGCGATTCTCGATAGCAACGAGCCGTTCAAGAATCTCGATGGTCGTCGAGTTGAGAACATGCATGCCGAAGAAACAAAGGTAGATGCCGCTTCGGAAGCCCGCGATGGTGAGTTCCTGTTCGGCGATCGTTGGAGTCGGTTTTTCGATGACTCGCTTTACTTCATAAAGACGATCCGTTTGAGGTAGACGCAGACCTCCGATGGCACCAAAGAATGGGAGCATCTTTTCCTTGGTAGGTTGAACACCCGAGACAGAACATCCTTCGGATTTGGCCACCTCAATAAGTTGTTCTGCGCAAGCTTTTCCCTGACTGCTCAAGTAGAGATGGTCACCCACTAAATGCAAAAACGGTGAGTCTTCCAAAAAAGGTTTGGCGCAAAGGATCGCTTGCCCATACCCGTTTGGTTCCGATTGGATTACGAACGTAAGTCGGTCTAAGTAAGTGCCTGCGGCTCGGCGATACGCATCTTCATTGCCTGGGCTGATGACGATGGCGACCGATTCGATTCCGGCCGATGCCACGTCCTCGATGATCATCTCGAGCGCGGTTTTCTCGACACCATCGCGATCGACCAGTCGTTGCAAGGGCAAAGCGGATTGTCCGGGGCCGGCGGCAGTGATAAGGGCCTTGTTGATGTGCATTTTTTGTTGTCTTTTTGCGGTGTCGCAGGGCGTTTGGATGACTCGTAGAATAAATGAACTTGCAAACCTTGACTACTCGCAAGGTGGCAAAATTATCGTGAATTCGCCTTGGTACAAAACTTAAGGATCTGGAACGTGTTCCAGTTTGCAAACAAGCGGAACACTTCCAACGAACTAATCATTCCAAACCAACACTTCCGTTACTCCGCTGCGGGCCACACCCTCATGTGTAAACACGATTCGCACTTTGCTCGATTGAACTGGAGCAAAGGTTGCGACGTTCCATTGTCCTCCAGCAGGTTTCTCAGGGCTCGTTTTCAAGTCCGTAATATCTCTCCACTCCGTGCCGGTCCAGTGCTGAATCATAACCTTGGCTGGAGGCTGAACACCGCCCCGGTCATCATAAATGGCCATCTCCAGCCGCCGGAACTCAAGCGATTTGCCGAAGTCGATTTCTAACCAGTCGGTCGCGGTCTTCGATTCATAGCTTGTCCAGCGATTCATGGGCGTCGGCAAAAAGACAGTTCTGCCATCAATGGCTTTTGAGGGTAGTCCACCGAAACGATCCGAAAAAGACGCCTTTGCTTTTGGGAACCCATCCGCGTTTGGGTTGTAAGCGAGGTTTCCTGCGGGGGGCGGAACAAGTTCCAATGGCAATGTCGCCTCGCCCCACGCTTCGATCTCGGTCAAGCCAGACGAAAACTTAGGTTGGTGCTCCAGGCGAATTCTTAGTTTCGAAGTGCGCATCGCATTCAACGAAATCTCCGTGGCTGTATGCCCTCGAAGTGCTGACGGCTTGGATGGGTCGCTCGTTAGAGCTGCAGGCAATTCCACCGTGGCCCAATGGTCATCGACCCAAGCCTCGACATCTATCGATTTCGGCACCCTTACGTTGGCATCGCGACTATCGCCGTCGTCTAGAAAAAACAGTTTCAGAGTTTGGAGGCTTCGAACGACACCAAAATCAAGAACAACCCAGTCGCTGGCATTGGGCGACCCTTGGCATGTCCATCGGTTGGGTGGATGCGGAACGTACCAATAGTTGCCGTCGTTTAGTTTGGCGATTGAGCTCTGCGGCGAAGTGAACGACGCCGTCATGCGAGGATAGTAAGTGCCATCGTTGTTGACGGCAAAATTGCAAGTTGAAACCGTAGGCTTCGTTTCAGACCGATCCACGATCGCAATCGATCCCCTAAGTGATTCTAGTTTTTCCGAATGCATCGCGAGTTTTCCATCGACCAAAACCGTGAGCCCTTGCCCGACTGAATATCGTGTTCCAGCACGATCCCAAAGGATGCTGATCAAGTGATTTCGATAGGGAACATCGTCGAGTGCGAAATAATCCCATTCGCTCGGCGCCAGCGGTTGGATTTCGAGGACGTCGTCATCGCGAGTCGTGAGACCGACGAGACCTGAAATCACCAAGTCGCAGTAGCCAGAATGAAAATAGTGTTCGCTATGGTTGTACCCGTCGTGTCCTTCGAACGAACCCGAGTCAGGATGCAGTGCTTCTGCAAGATATGGCTTTCCATCCTTGCGATGGGATCGAGCGTAAATCTGCAAAAGCTTGACGTAGTCGGATGAGGAAACAAAAGATTGTTCCTCGTTTTGCAAAAGGTTGGCCAATCCCTTCAAAGTCTGCGTCGTTGCATAAGGCCATGATTGGCCACTCCACCAACAGCAAGAGTTCTTAAGCAAAAACATCGGATCGTTTCGTTCGACCGTCGTTGGACCGAAGTCGGCATAGAAAGCGTCGTTCGCCATCAATTGTTGCCAAGCGAGCTCGAATCCCTTTCCGCGATCGAGCATATTGAATTGCCAAGGGACATACCCAATCAACTCGCGGCCATGGGAATCGCCTGCAAATTGTCCGGTTTGATAGGTCAATGTTCTCGCTTGGATCATGTGTCCATCGCGTTCTTCGTTGTCGCGAAACATCGGAAAGAAGAAATGCCGCTTTTCATCCCAGAGCAGAGCTTGAACCCTGTCCTTGATCGACGACGCCTTGGCAAGGAATCGTTCGGCTGTTGGCTTGTCGCCAGCCAAATTGGCGATGCGAGCAATGGCAACCGCATCGGCCCACATGTACGCGTTAAACGAAGGACGATAACTCGGTGCGCCTCGCAGGATGTCTTTGGTCTGACGGCTATTGATATTGAATTCCATGCCGTCATCGTGCCCGGTTTGCCAAAACAAACCCACATCCTGTACAAAATGCCTCTTTTCCCATCCTTCGTAGTTCTTGATAAAGTCGCTCAGCAATTCAACCAAGTACGATTTGTCCGGATGGACTTGATGGACGGCCCAAGCGGCATCGGCGATCCACGTCGAGTAGTTGCGAGGTTGTGCGCCGGGTGCCTTGAACCAATAGCGGGTGTAGTCATTTGCGATAAGTGGTTTTCGTAGCCAGCGAGCTTCGTAAAGTTGATGGCCAGCCGGGCAACTGATCGCCCCATACGCACCAGACCAAAAAGGTCGATCAATAAATTCAGTGAAAAGATATCCCGTGTCAGGTGATCCATAAGTCAGGTGCTTGGTCAACAACTCCCAACGGTAATAATACGTTGTCGTGATGTCGGCATCGGGACATTCGAAGAAAGGAATGTTTTGCTTGTACCAGTTCCAATCGCGGTTGTCCCAAAACTTCTGCCCCTCAAGCTGCTGCTGCTTGTCCAGGATTTGGGCATCGCACCGCGACCAAATTCGATCGGAGGCGATGAGGAAAATGAAAACACAGCCCAGGACAATGCGAGACATACTTTGCTCTTTAGGCGATAGGAAAATCAACGCTTTGGCAAGCGTTGGTACAAACGCATTCTAATCTGCCGTCCGCCCAAGGATAGACAGCTAAAAATCGCAAAGAAGTAGGCACATTCTATGTACCGTCCACAAAGTAGTAGGCACATTCCATGTGCCGTCCACAAAGTAGTAGGCACATTCCATGTGCCGTCCACCTAGAATCCGTCCACCTAGAATCCGTCCACCTAGAATCCTGGCAAAAGCTTGACTGCAAACGGCACGACTTCAAGGTTTCGCAATCAACGCCAAATAGTGAGCTTCCTCCGACCGCATCTCTTTTACTTGACTTGGTGTTTTGTCGCCGAGACCAATGATGTGCAGCATCCCATGAACGACATACAGAAGTAGTTCGTCGTCGCCACCCCATTGGTGCGACGACGCATCTCGATCTGCCGTTTCAACGCTAGCTATGATCTCACCTTCGAGCAATTCGTCTCCTTCCGTCAAGTCAAAGCTGATGACGTCGGTCGGGTAATCGTGGGACAAATGCTGCTTATTGATTTCTCGAATTTCAAAATCACCGACCAGTGCAACGGATATCTCCCCCTTGGTCCAGCCATAATCGGATGCGATCCTACGGATGGCTTTCTGCATACGCTTGGTGTCGCAGCGGCGAATGGTTTCCGACTGATGAAACAGAACTTGTAAAGACATGTTGGCAAATTGGGAGTTTGGCGTTGGGGTTAACGGTCAGTGCGATTGTATCTGTTAGGGGCAATGCCGTAACTGGTAAAGCCCTAAGCAGGCAACTCTTGCGGAAAAATTGGAATCATTGAGAAGCTCGTCAAAATTGGTAAAAACACTTCGTTAACGGACCGAATCTGCCGAAACAAAGGATGTATCCGCAACCAGTCGTCTGGTCGTACGAGGGGGGCCCCGTGCAGCGAGTTTGCTAACAAGTCGTTAGTGATTGACTCGATTGTAGGTGTTTCACTCACAAGCGATCCGACAAGGAACGTTTGTAGTGCTGAAGTCTCAGACAACAGCTCCACAGCGCCGTTTTTTCCCGCAAAAAAACCGTAGGAGGGTTTCCATGCGACGATTCTTTTTGGGCATGGCGATTGCCTCGCTGACCGCCGGTGCTCCCTTGACGGCGTTCGGTGGAGATCGCGAGATCGCCGATGCCATTGTGTCGACACTTAAACAAAAGCAAACAGACGGAACCCTCAAGGGTTTCGACATCGACCTTAGCGTCGAAGATGGCAAAGTTGTCATCGGTGGTACTGTTGCAAATCAAGCTCAGTTGGACAGCGTGCTTCACGTTGCCTCCATCACGACGGGCGTCAAGCTCGTTGAGAACAAAGCCTCGGTTCGAGAAACCACCGCAGCGGTTTCCCCGACTCGAAACGCTTTGCCAAATCACGGTTCGATGACTCAGCGAAATGTTGTCGTTCCTGCATCCGCAAACGACGACGTTCCAAGCTTGCTCACCGAACCAACCAAGTTCGTTGCAGGCGGAGAAACAACTGCTTCACCGGCCGACGTCAACGTAACCTCGGATGTGCTCGGCCGATTGGGCAAAGCTCAGGCCGAGGGTCGTTTGCGAAACTTTGAAATCGACGTCTCAACCGTAGATGGCGAAGTGTTGACGCGAGGCTATGTTGCCACGCCTGAGCAAAAGCAACTGGTCCTTGGCACCATTCAACGTACACCTGGCGTTCGCAAAGTCATCGATGATGTAACCGTAACCGGTACGGTTCGTCGAGCAAGCAACGAAGTGGCAGCACCAGCCGCCATGGCATCCGCCATGCCTGTCGTGGGTAGCGGCGCTCCACGAGCATTTGCTCCAAGTGCCTTAGCCAACGGATCCATGGGTGTTGTGCCGCCGCAAGTCGGTGTGCCGATGCAGGGCGGAGCGATGGCTCCTGTGCCAATGCAAGGTGGCCCAAGCTACGGCGGTGGAGCTCCTCGTTACGACCAGCCAAACATGCCTAACTATGCATGGCCAAGCTATGCTGCGGCTCCGAACTACGCTGCAGTAACCTATCCAAAGCAATACAGTGCTTCGGCATGGCCATACATCGGTCCGTTCTATCCATACCCACAAGTTCCACTCGGATGGCGAAAAGTCGCTCTCGAATGGGATGACGGACTATGGTACTTGGACTTCACAAGCAAGAAGTAAGCCGATTCAGGTCGCTTCTAACGTAGAAATAAAGAGAGCCGGTGCAGTTTGCATCGGCTCTTTTCTTTTGGTTCCGCCGGTATTTAGACTCGGCGTTCGCGGAGACGAACCGACTTGCCGCTTCGTTCACGCAAGAAGTAGAGCTTTGCACGTCGGACAACGGATCGTCGCTTTACCTCGATTTTGTCGATACGCGGCGAATGAAGCGGAAACTTTCGCTCAACACCTTCGCCACCGACGATTCGCCGAACCACGAACATTTCGCGTGTGCCGGATCCACTCTTAGCAATCACGGTACCGCTAAAAATCTGAATTCGCTCTTTCACTCCTTCTTGAATCTTGGTGTGAACGTCTACGGAGTCCCCAATGTCGAACTTGTCTACGTTCGCCTTGAGGAACGGTTGCTCAACCAAGTTAAGAATTTGCTGGCTCATGATCGATTCGACAATATCAGAATGGGTAAAAAGGCAAAGATCCCAGTGCGGGGGCCAATATGGTGACGGATCGTGTGCTTTTTGGGAAGACCAAAATCATGGAAAATGTCGCTTGGAGGTGCATTCTCAGGGTTTGCGATCGGACGGACTGGCAGTCACTCCTGCGGCGAATTACGACACTCGGCGGCACCAACAATCCGCAATCTCCGCCACAAACCCGCAGTCCGAATCGCTTGACGTAAGCAGGTGATTGGAATTAGGCAAGCTTATTAGCGACCTGGTTGACTTACCTGGTGGCGGGAACTTTGTGTCGAATCCGCAGTTGATGAGTGCGTGGTAAAACCCAACCGTCTCATCGGTAGGAGAGTGGAAAACAAGGAGTGGTTTGGTCATCCGTTGCACTGTGGCTCGCAAATCGTGACTTCGAAAGTTGTCGAGCATTTGTCGTAAGATGGAATAAGTCCGACTGCCGATGGTAACTGTGCCTTGGCCAACGGACATTATGCGGGGATCCATCGTTTCCAGCAATTCGGCTAAATGATACGTGTCGCTGGGTGCAGCGATGACGATGACCCCCCGCACCGGCAACTCCTCGGCCATCGACATGCTTGCTGCTCCACCAAAGCTATGGCCAATCAAAAAGTCCGCCGGTTGAAACTCGTTTGCAAGAAACGAAGCTGCGGCGTGGAGATCCATTAAGTTGGTGGTGAAATTCGTGGCGGCAAAATCACCCTGGCTATTGCCTAATCCAGAAAAATCGTAGCGCAAGACGCCCCAGCCTCGTTCGGCCAATTCACGGCTGATTCGAACGATCGCTTTGAGATCCTTGTTGCACGTAAAGCAATGCGAGAACAGAAGAAACCCGCGTATTGGGTCGGCGGGCAATTCGATGATTCCTGCAAGCAGATTCCCATCGTGGCCGGTGAATTGAACGCGACGCGTCGAACG
>CAMBSL010000134.1 GCA_945870455.1 Pirellula staleyi DSM 6068
ATCGTTTATATCAATGGCCAAGGGGTTGTCGGCGTTGTGGACAGTTCCCAAGTTTTCTTGGGAAATGAAGCATTGTTGACGGCGAACTCCATCGTTCTTTCGCCGGAATGGTTGCGGTTGCAGTCGGAGCATCTCGAGAATGGCCGAACCGTCGTGTGGTTGGCTGTACAGGGTACTGTTGTTGGGATGTTTGGAGTTGGCGATTCACTTCGGAACGACGCAATTGAAACGCTTAGGGCTATTTCGGACCGAGGCTGGAGACTTGGTATTTTGTCTGGGGATCGGCAAGAGATTGTGGATCGTGTGGACGGCGAGTTACAGAACGCTGGGATCGCATTGGTAGCTGCGTTGGGGAACCAAACTCCGGAACGGAAGCTCGAAGTAATACGAAGCAGCCGACAGGCCCATCGCGGCACATGCGTTATGGTTGGTGATGGTGTCAATGATGCTGCCGCGATGGCTTCGGCGGATGTTGGAATCGCCATTCGAGGCGGGAGTGATCAAGCGTTGCGTTCTGCTCCGATTTTTTTGGCGAATCAGCAACTTTCTAGCGTCGTTGAATTGATCGACGCATCGAAGAATGTTGTTAGGGGCATTCGCAGATGTTTTGCAGCCTCGTTGATCTACAATACGACTGCAATCTCACTGGCAATGACTGGCTGGATACATCCGTTGATTGCTGCGATCTTGATGCCACTGAGTGGCCTGACAGTTCTCGCGATGGCAATCGCAACACGCAGCTTTAAAAATCAAAAACACTTCGGGAACCAGGATCAATAACATGAGCGTACTGTACGTAGCACTTCCAGTTGCTTTGTTGTTAGGTGGATCTGCATTGGTGGCTTGCCTGCTATGCATCCGAAGCGGTCAATACGACGACCTAGAGACTCCAGCGTACAAGATCCTCAACGAAGAGTTGAAAAAATGAAATCATGTTGCTTGTTTTCGACGAACGCCGTGAACGGCATATGCTTCGTCGTAGGACTTTGCTCGATTGCATCGACATTGCAAGCCGACGATGATTTTGAGCATCCTCCGATTTCGTATCAAGACAGCCTGTCGAGGGATCCAGTTGCTCGATTGTTGGAACGCATTCAAAGTGGCGACGAATCGCTCGTTCCGGATTCAAATGGAAATTATCTTAAGTCGTTGCTGCATGCCTTGAATGTCCCAGAGACTTCCCAGTGCTTGGTATTCTCGAAGACGAGCATGCAAATACTACACATTAGTCCTCGCACACCGCGGGCCATCTATTTCAATGATTCGACCTACGTTGGGATGGTTGTCGGCAGTCCGATCTTGGAACTTGCCGCTATTGATCCGCAACTTGGAAGTGTATTTTACACGTTGGAGCGTGACGAGAAAGCGTTCCGGATCATTCGAGATCGAGGTCAGTGTCTTTCCTGTCATGCTACCTCGCGAACGGAACGTGTTCCGGGCGTTCTTGTACGATCCATCTATTCCGACAGATCGGGTCGGCCGCGATCTGGTTCTTCGACGTACATTACCGACCATCGCAGTCCCTTGGAACAACGCTGGGGCGGATGGTACGTGACGGGGCAACATGGAACCATGCGACATCTTGGGAATATCTTCGCCGACGATCGCGATGACCCTCAGAAAGTTGACATGGAAGCGGGCGCGAATTGTGATCAGCTTCCGAAAGCAATTCGTGGTTCAGACTATTTGCAAGACACCAGCGACATTGTGGCTCTCATGGTTCTGGAGCATCAGACACGAGTACACAATCTGATCACTCGTGCGAACTACGAGTCTCGGCAAGCGACGTACCTTGACCGGTCGATGAACATTGCACTTGGACGCGCAGCCGACTTTGTGAGCGAATCGACACAGCGGCGTGTCGCAAGTGTCGGCGAAGCGTTGTTGGGCGGACTATTGTTTGCGGACGAATATGAATTGAGTTCGCCCATCGAAGGTTCCAGTGGCTTCGCGCGAGAATTCCAAGCCCGTGGTCCAGTGGATTCGAAGGGCAGGTCGTTCTATCAATTGGATTTGAAACGGCGAATGTTTCGATATCCATGCAGCTTTCTTATTTTGTCCGAACACTTCGAGGGATTGCCTGAGCCAGTTGCGCACTACGTTCGTAGTAGGCTTCGGGATGTTTTGGCTGGGAAAAGCAAACCACCGCAAGGCGTGCGGTTAAGCAAACCAGAGCTGGATTCCATTCGAATGATGCTAAGCGAATTCAAGCCAGGTTGGCTTGAGGAAGATCCCGTGCAAGAGGCTAGATCACCATGATTTCCGAAGAAGACGACAATAACGCCAGCGATCTTGCTGCCATAGATACGGCGTTGTTAGCAGCAATTTTGAACACTGCGGTTGACGCGATCATCACGATTGACGAACGAGGAGAAATTTTGAACGCGAATCGCGCGTTGCAAAAACTGTTTGGATATTTACCGAGTGAGCTGATTGGAAAAAACATTTCGTGTCTGATGCCGGAGCCCGACCGATCGTTACACGATGGGTATCTTGCCAAGTATCAGCAAACGGGTAAAGCTGCGATCATTGGCATCGGGCGACAACTGGTGGGGCAACGCCGAGATGGGTCATTGATTCCCGTCGACCTGGCCGTAAGCGAGATCCGGGTCGGAAATCGCAAGATGTACACTGGCATCATTCGGGACATGACGGAGCGGCATCAGGTCGAATCCGATCTGCGATCCGCCCAGCAGCGTCTGATTCAAAGCGAGAGGCTGACCGCTATTGGACAAATGATGACTGGCTTAGCGCACGAAAGCCGAAATGCCTTGCAACGCTCGAGAGCCTGCCTGGACATGCTCGAATTGGATTTGCAATCTTCACCCGATCAGCATGACCTCGTCAAACGAACACGTTCCGCATTGGTCGAGTTGCAAGTGTTGTATGAGGAAGTACGCACCTATGCCGCACCGATTCAGCTTGAGCGATCGAGGCAGTCTATCCGGCAACTGTGTGAGGAGACCTGGCTAAATCTAAGAGAGCAATGGCAAACTCGCCATATTGACTTGATTGCAAGCTGCGACGCATGCCCGGCTGTATCCTGCGATAAGCAGAGGATCTGCCAAGTGCTGCGGAACATTTTCGAAAACTCGTTTGCGGTGAGCCCAAACGGCAGCAGTATTTTCGTTGATTGCAGAACCATTCAGCGTGACCAGTCTGCGTTTGTTCAAATCAGTATTACCGACCAAGGGCCTGGGCTCGACGAGGAACAGCGACTGAGAATGTTCGAACCCTTTTATACGACCAAAACCCGAGGGACAGGATTGGGGATGGCAATTTGCCATCGCATTATTGATTCGCACGGCGGCAGAATTTTCGTTGGCACAAGAAAAGAGAGCGACAACGAGAAAACCGGAGCCGTGATCGTAGTCGAACTTCCGGTAGGTTAATGGGTGCTTGGCGATCTTGCTGATCACCCCATTTGGAATATGTCTTGTTGAATGGACGTCCAAGCTTGTTTCGTCCGAGAAACTGCTAGCATGTTTGAACGTTCTTTGTAAGGGCAATTAAGACCTTTTCCTCTATCTTTTCCTTGGTTATTCTTACTTTTCCAAGTTCGAATTTCGCCTTGCCAAAGGACGCATGCATCGGCGACACTAGTTGACTTGGCTTTGGCGGATCTTTAACACTGGACGGGACAACACGGAATGACAGACTTGGCACAACTGGACCCTCCCAAGGCGACCGGATTGATTGTCCATATCCTTCAAGCGATTGCTCAATTAGAGAAAAAGATTCGACCTCAGCAGCTTTTAATGGCTCGCTATTACACTACGCAAGATCAGCCTAGACTCAAAAAGGGCGAAAGCAGCTTGCAGTGGGACTTCGAATTACAAGGTGTTGCGCCAGTCCGCGGACAATTCAATACCAGCATTGTTTTTGAATTGGATACCAAACAACTCGGCAGCTTGATGGACCCGAATGCGGGTCGGGTCATTCGGCAGCTTAATGCTCAATGCAGTTGCACCGAGACCATCAAGCCATGTGTGCATCAAATTCATTGCTTGCATTTCATTCGGCGACAACTGAGTCAACGATCTTCCGAAGACGCGATCCAGTGGATGGAAAGTTGCGTGACAGATGGGCGATACGCGGGCCGAAAGCTGGTCGAATCGCTCGGCTATTTGCGAGACTTGCCCTCCGCTCCGGACACGCCACCGGAAGAGATGGAACGCGATCGATTGATGCGCATCCAATGGCGACTCTCGTTTTCGCATTCGACGGTCAAAGTCAACGCTTATCTCCAAACGATGCGTAAAAAAGGTGGCTGGAACAAAGGTCGCCATTTGAAAGACGGGCTAGATACGGTTGAGGAAGCGGCTCTGGTTCACCCGTCAGATCGCTTGTTAATCTTGTTGTTGCAATCGGCTGAGGAGTCCTATCGAGGCCAAACGCCTCGCATTGTTCGAGAGTGCTTAAACCTACTCAAGGACCATCCACACTTGACGCTGGATGACGAGTTGCAAACGCCGATTCGAGTCTTGGAGAGTCCGCTCGAAGTCCGAGTGGAAGAGCATGCGGACATCTACAAACCGAGTGTTCACCAAGGTGAATTCCACATAGTATCGCTCCGCGACAACCCAAACTATTTCATGGGAACGATCAACAATCAAGAGACGATGATGCTCAGATTGGATCGCGAACAGAGATGCATTTGGATCAGCAGCATCGACAATCGGATGAAACGGCTCATCGAGGACTTGCACGCTGCCGAACGCCGCGAAGCGGTCTTTGATCAAGAGTCGGCAGAGCAGTTTGCTGACTTGGTTGCAGCTGCAGCCGATCCTCGTTGGATACAAATCAATCTTCCGGAACGATTGGCTGGTCCTGAGCAACCCTTGGAGCCAATCGTCGAAGTGCATCTTTCGCCGTTTGGCAAAGAAGGTCTACTCGTTGGTTTGAGAGTCGCTTGCGATGCGGTCGCCGATCAGCCCGTCCCAGGGATGGAACCGGATCGGTTGCGAGTCGCGACCCCGGCTGGACGCTTTCAATTGTTGAGGTCGCTGGACGAAGAGTCGATACGTGCCGACGTGATCGCGGGCGTGTTGGAACTGGGCCAGTTGCTTTACGAAAGCGCTTACACCTGGATTGCTGAAAATCCGGACATTGCATTGGATTTGCTTCAACGTATCAAATCGATGGGGGATGATGCGCCTACGGTATGCTGGCCCAAGAGTCAGCCGATGAAAATCATCGGTGAGATCACACCCCAACGCTTGCAAGTAAGATTGACAAGCCAACGCGATTGGTTTGGCGTTGAGGGGGTCGCGAAACTCGAAGGACTTGAGATTCCGTTGGCCGAATTGCTGGCTGCCTTGCGCGGTGGTCGCCGGTTCATTCCGTTGGGGGATGGGCAGTTCGCCATGATCTCCGACCAGCTTCGTCAACGACTCAACAGCATTCAAGATGTTTCACAGACCGATTCCGGAGCGATTCGCGTTTCAAGAGCCGCTACGGCAGTCGTCGAAGAAGCTCTTGGTAGCGATATCAGTTACGAATCGGACATGTCATGGCGCGATGCTCTCACGCGTTTGGCTGGTGCTCGCAGTTTGACACCGGTGATACCATCCAATTTAAATGCAGATCTGCGCGATTATCAAAAGACCGGCTACGCTTGGCTTGCCAAACTTGCGCACTGGGGGATAGGCGGTTGTTTGGCGGACGACATGGGTTTGGGCAAAACCGTTCAAGCCCTCGGAGTCTTACTCGATCGAGCAAACAAGGGTGCGGCACTCATCATTGCACCGACGAGCGTGGGCTCCAACTGGCAACGCGAAACAGAGAAATTTGCTCCGTCGCTCAAGGCAAAGCTATATCGCGAACACGATCGACAAACGTTAGTTGATTCTGCCGGCCCTGGTGACTTGATCATTACAAGCTATCAGTTGCTGCAACGAGACGTCGATCGATTCACGGCTCGTGCCTGGCATACGTTGGTGCTCGACGAAGCACAATTTATCAAGAATTTCCAAACGAAGACTGCTCAAGCAGTTCGCCAACTGGATGCGGATTGGCGATTGGCACTTTCGGGTACTCCTCTGGAAAATCACTTGGGTGAGTTGTGGAGTTTAATGCGAACGATCAGTCCGGGATTGCTCGGCTCGTGGGATCGTTTCCGAAAGAGCTTTGCAGAGCCGATTGAACGCCAGGGCGATCGCGACCGACTGCTGGCACTAGGCCGGGTTGTTCGTCCATTCATCCTTCGCAGAACAAAAAAGGAGGTGCTTTCCGAGTTGCCAGAACGAACCGAAGTGATTCGTCATGCGGAATTGTCCGAGGAGGAACGCAAGAAGTACGATGCTGCTCGCATGGCGGCTTTGTCCGAGATCACGAAAACGGGCGATGGCGAACCCGACAGTCAAATGCGCATTCGTGTTTTGGCGTGGCTGACAAGGCTGCGACAACTTGCATGCCACCCTGCACTGGTGGACAAGCGTTGGGAAAAGTCCTCTGCCAAGCTCGATTTGTTCATGGAGATTGTGGCGGAACTGCGGGAAGGGGAGCATCGAGCGTTGGTCTTCAGTCAATTTGTTCAGCATCTTTCATTGTTGCGGGAAGCACTCGATAAGATCGGGGTTAAATACCAGTACCTCGATGGTTCAACTCCAGCCGCAAAGCGACAAGAAGCAGTCGATCGATTCCAAGCCGGCGAAGGGGAGCTATTCTTGATTTCGCTCAAAGCAGGAGGAACCGGCTTGAACTTGACCGCAGCGGACTATGTGATCCATATGGATCCATGGTGGAATCCAGCCGTCGAGGATCAAGCGACCGACCGCGCTCACCGCATCGGTCAGACGCGTGCGGTAACGGTTTATCGGCTGGTGGCCAAGGACACAATCGAACAACAGATTCTTGCTCTGCATGCCGACAAACGCGAATTGATCAGCGGTGTCTTAGATGGCGCAGATCGCGCTGGCAAGATGAGTACCGATGAACTCGTATCCCTCATTCGCCTGAGCCAAATCGAGACGTAGGATCAACTACCATGCGTTGCTCATAGGTGGAACGTAATAAACAAGGATGGCCAAAAGGCTCGTGCAAACCAGCGCTGCAATAACGACTCGCACCCACGTTTTACAAATTTGCCTGATCGTGAGGTCGATGACACCGACCACCGAGGGCAAAAAAAGCACATATCCTAAAAGCCAATTGGGAGTCTTGGGCGGTTCAAAAAATTGACTCACCGCGAAGCAACAAACGGCCATGATACCTAACGGCACAACTACCGTTGAAAGTTGCCAGCCAAAATGCAGTCGGGACGATGAACCTCGGATCATGGCTATCAAGGATGCCCCCAACGCAACTCCAACGCCCGTTAGCACCCACTCTCCGAGACTGGCGTAAGCCTGGATAGCCAAATATCCAACGCACCCCAATTGAGCAAGGGTTACGAGTGGGTTCCATCTTGAACCGCCAGAACGAGCAATAGAATTCAACGACAGAGTATTCCACAAGATGGCCACAAGGCCTAGCGTCACCCACGGGAACAATTTGTCCGACTGGTCTTGCCAGGCGATTCCCTCGTTGAGACACAGATACAGCATTCCGATCGCAATGCTGATGGATGCGGTAAACGCCATCCCAACATAGTGAATGGGAATAGAAAACCAGCAACGCAAAATGGCCATAGCGAGCATGCTCGCCGGAATCATCCAAACCATCCATTCCCACTGGTATTTCGCACGCCATTGCGACCACTCCATCGGTTTTGCGATTTGGCCTCGACTCCATAGGTCGGCAGCGATCATTGCCACTCCGCACAAAACCGTCCCGAAAAGGGTTGCAAATAGGACGCCTCGTACAGGCTCGTCATCATACCCCTCTTCTTCACCCTGATCGGTAGTCGCCAGCAAGTAACATCCGACGGACGACAGCAAGAACGGCATTAGTAGCCGTTGCAACAATATCTGGAGTTCGAAGCTCATCAATGAAATCGTTTCACACGGGTCGGAACTATTTGGGCTCAACGAAGGGTTGGGTTAGGCGACCGAAGGCGTTCTCATCTACTTCAATATCGGTTTCGCCTAGAAACAATCCGCCGGCCGTGGGCGAATCAATTTGTCGCTCGTTTGGCATGTGCTCAACCGCCGTGGTGACGATGATCCACACTCGACCTTTCCAAAAGATGAGTTGAGGGCAAGTTGCTTGCGGACTACCGATGGTTTGCCAAACCTGTTCGGTCGAACCATCCGCAATCGAGTACTGAACCGTGCGCCCAAACGCAGCTGGGTTTGGGTTGTAGAGAGAAACGATTATGCTCTTGCCGTCCAATGTGGCTGTCATTCCATCCGGCATACCTGAATCCCCGGAAAGGTCGACCACAACCCTTTCGGACTCAATTTCCCCGCGTTCCGTGTTGATTCGATACGCAACCACTTTGCGAGTCGGAGTATCGATATCAAGCAATTCAATGTGGCCAGGTTCGACATGGACAACGCATTTGCCATTGCTGCAGATTTGGTCAGACCGCAATCGAAAAAGTTTCGAGTCACGTCCTCGCCAAAAGTAGAGGCTTGCCTTTTTGGTGCGAAACTCCAGGTCTTTGGTGCCAAAGATCAAGTTGCCATCCCAAGTAACGCCATCGTTGACAATCGTTCCAGAGCAATCGCTATCTATCCCTTCGATGAACGGAACCATACTCTTGGATGTCGGCGAATAGATCCCGATGGATCGTTCGCAGCCAACCACGAAATTCCCCTTGTCCGTTGCAAACGCAAACCCGGGTCGACCGGGCAATTCGTACGCGACATCGGTTTTCGTGTTCAAATCAAAAACATGGATCGAACCAACGTTGGCATTCGGGCCATGCTGGATTGCGACCCAAGAAAACCTGTCGCCACCCATCGGGTAGGGTCCCTCGGGCAAAAACCGGAAGGCATCCGAGGGTGGCAGGTAAAGCAGTTCTGTCGATCTCAATTCCATTATGCTTTCTCAAATGCGGAATCGAATGCGCGACCGCTAGGAGCGAAGTCGATGTTCTTGACGAAGCCGGCAGCTTCTTTTGCTCCGAACTCGCGATCCATCCCGCTGTCCTCCCATTCAACGCTAAGTGGGCCCGCGTAGCGAATGTCATTTAGGGCGCGAATGATTTCTTCGAAATTCACATTGCCACGTCCTGGACTTCGGAAATCCCAACCGCGGCGAGGGTCACCGAAGTTCAAATGGCTGGACAAGATCCCCGATCGACCGTTGAGTTTGGTGGCGGCATCTTTAATGTGCACGTGGTAGATACGATCTGGGAACGTTCGTATGAACTCGACAGGATCAACGCCTTGCCAAATCAAATGACTTGGGTCAAAGTTGAAACCGAACTCAGGCCGATTGTCCAACGCATCGAGCGCCATTTGAGCTGTATAAATGTCAAATGCAATTTCGGTTGGGTGGACTTCTAAAGCGAATCGGACTCCACACTTGGCGAACTCATCGAGAATTGGATTCCATCGCTTGGCGAGCAACGCGAAACCGTCGTCAATCATGGATTGAGGCACTGGCGGGAACGAATAGTTGAGGTGCCAGATACTGGAGCCAGTGAAGCCGTTGACGACCCCCACTCCAAACTTCTTAGCGGCTCTCGCCGTCGCCTTCATTTCCTCGATCGCTCGCTCGTTGACCGCGCTTGGGTTGCCGTCACCCCAGATGTAACCAGGCAGAATCGACTTGTGTCGTTGATCGATGGTATCAAGCACTGCTTGGCCGACCAAGTGAGCGCTGATGGCGTGACATTGGAGGCCTAGACTATCTAGCATTGCTCGTTTGGTATCGCAATATTTGGGGTCCGAGTTTGCTTTTTCAACTTCGAAATGGTCGCCCCAGCAAGCCAATTCGATGCCATCATAGCCAAAATCTTTGGTAAGCTGAGCCATCTTGGGAAATGGCAAGTCGGCCCATTGGCCGGTAAACAACGTGACAGGTCTGGCCATGCTGCAAATGTCTCCAAAAGTGAGGATGATTCAGGGGATTTCGGTCCAACAGAATAACATGATCTGCACTCTAATTACAGTCAGGCGCTAGAGAATGCTCGACAACGTCTCGATTCTGGTTTCATTTGGCCCCGATGAACTCAAATATGTGCATCAGCTCCGCTATGAAATCCTGCGTAAACCACTTGGTTTGCCAGCCTCAAGTGCCATTTTCGCAGGCGATGAGTTCGAATCCACAATTCATATTTTGGCGAAGTCAAGTGGACTTGTGATCGGTTGCGCCACGATCTTGCCGGACGAACAAGAAAAACGAGTTCAGCTCCGCGGGATGGCGGTTGACTTGGACAAGCAAGGTATTGGTATTGGAAAACGAATCCTGGACGCGGCAAAAGCAATTGCAAAACAACGAGACGATTTGTTATGGTGCAACGCACGATTCTCGGCAATTGGATTTTACGAACACCAGGGCTTGCTACCAAGCGGGCCGGTTTTCGAAATTCCTGGGATCGGGAAGCATGTTGCGATGAAGTATCTAGGCTAGTTGGCGACCAGTATCAGTCTCGCGATCTGTTCTCGCTGCCATGTTGCGTCGCCAAAGAGGAACTCGCACACCTTGAAAGCAGTTGTCACCCATGGCGTCAACACGCAAGGCACGTTCTTGGTATCGAAGCTGTGCTTAGCATATCTAGGTAAGACCAATAGATGGCCAAGTTCGGAATGAGCATGTGCGTTTTAAGGATGGCTCCATTTTAATCGTATGGAATTTCCACTAACTTGGCCCCTTCGGTAGGTGCCCCTTCGGTAGGTGCTGACCCTTTTGTATGCCCCTTCGGTAGGTAGGTGCCATTCGTGCCAGGCACCTAGCTTCGGCCTGATTCGCGAATCCATCGAAGGCCCGGCCGACAACGGGTCATTCCTTTCGTCGATCGACACCGCACTTAGGAAATCATCGGCTCGACTCGCGATCGATGCTGCATACGAACGATTCGAATCCTGAATGGCCCCTACGTTTTCCATAATCTTGAACGCGTTGCCGCGCCACGGGATATTCGAAAGTGGTATGGGCGTCTCGCCAATGGATTCACGAGCGCGCTCGTGCCACGCGATGGACGGAAATGATTTTGGAAGGGTCAAAGATTTCCGCTCTAGACAATCTTGCCACGATTCACTCCGTCGATAAAGCCGAAGAAAGGTGAAGTGAATCAAAATAGGAAATCTAAAACTAAGTCGCTACTACCTACCCGAAAAAGACTGTGTTCCTACGGGTCCTGTTTCTTATTGTCGTAGCGAATGACTATACTACAGGCTTCTTACCGTATCTTCGGCGAGCGAGCGCCATGCACGCAAAGCCCAGGCCCATTAGACTCATGGTTGCCGGTTCAGGTACGGCAGAAATGTCGTTTATCTGGAAAGACGAAGAATCGCCGCCCCCCGGTAAAAAGCTTGGACCAAAATTGATGTCCCAAAACATGGTGGAGCTAGAATTTGCAAAACCGTTCGACAATGTGAGGAAGTATGTTCCGACGTCTACATTTCCACTGATTGCGAACGACGAATCAAACACATCGTAACCAAAACTGGTCGTTCCGAAAAATGTGCTTGAAAAAGAGGAGGTCCCAGAACTAATTTCTGACCCTCCACCTGTGGTTCCTATCGCCCAATCAATGCTCACGGGCGTATCTCCAATTAGTACCCAAATTCCAGCATTCGAAACCGAACTTAAAGTAGTTGCGGTTCCAACCGTAAATGAGTTGGAAATGGGTGATGGTAACCCACTGCCAATCCCTATTCCGTTAATGGTTCCATTTATTGGTCCGTTGCTGTAAACAAATCCTCCCCTCGCGGAATCTACGCTGCCCACAATTGTCGCCACTACCAAGCCAGTTGAACATAAAAATCGTAAAATCATTTTTCAAATCCTCATTTCAAAAAGTAAATATTTTTAGCGTTGAAGTATCAGTTCAGCGACAACTACATTTCCGTATTAGCGACAACTAAAATTCCTGACTAGATTTTGGTGGATTTCTAATCGGGCTTCTTGAGCTCTGGTGTCGTCGCCGCTTGTTATCGTAACCGTTCACGATCCGGTGCATAAAGATAGCAAACGATCTAGACGCCGTCAAGGATTTTGTGGCTGGTGGCGGCTCGTGACGGCAACATGGAGTGGGTGACGGTTGCGCGTGAGCGATTGTCGTCGCTGGGTTGGTTTATGAAGTGTCTCAAGGAGCCTTTGGCTCGTCTTGCGAATAAGCAAGATCAATGCACTGGGGCTTTCTTTGAGGGACGTTTCAAATCGATTGCGATTCGGGATGAAGAGTCACTTGTTTCGGTGTGTGCTTATATTGATTTGAATCGGTTTGCGGCTGGGGTTGCGGCGACACCGGAAGCTAGCGAGCACACGTCGATTAAGGCTCGGGTGAATCATGTCGTTTCGAATGGTCGTGCCGAGGATTTGAAGGCGGCAGAGGCTGGTAGTGTCGCGGCGGTTCGGGTTAGGGGTGGGCTTGAAGATGAGCTTTGGCTGGTTCCGGTTGAGGATCGCAGAGGGCTTGGTGCGTTGCGAGAAGGGATGCGGAGTGGGTTTACGCTGGGGCAGTATTTGATGTTGGTTGAGTACACCGGTCGGATGTTGCGTGATGGTAAAGCGGCCATTTTGGCTGGGGTTGCGGATATTTTTGCGAGGCTTGGTTGTACACCGGAGACCTGGGGAGTTCGGATGTTGAAGCTTTCAGGAGGCCGGTTGCTGGGTCGATTTCTTGCGGCGACCCGGGACAAGTTGCGTGAGTTGGCAGCGAAGTTGCAAGTTCGGCATCTTGCTAATGTAGGTTGATCCGCAGGGGGTTCGATTTCGATTGAGTTCTATGAATGCGAGTGCTTCGCGTCGAAGAAGCCTATCTGATTCGGGTGGCCATGCGTCCGCTGCTCAATCGCTATTTTTCTTAGTGAGCCGTACATCTCCCAATGGAGTGTTATTCGCAACTTCTCAGCGAAGCACCTCATGTGCGACCCATCTAACGTCCGTTGATAGTATCTGAAGTACGATAAGTTGACTGATGCGGCGAGTCACGGAATTACTGTGCCTGTCCTTTTCTCTCTGCAAATAGGTTTGCTCAGACATTTCTCAAATCTCGCATTTCACAAATCGCGGTTTACGGAGCCGTAGGCTGGCCCCCTTTCCTGCCCCCTCGCCGTCGCTTCGGAAGCCGCCAAGAGCTGAGTTGCAAGCCGATTTCTTTGTGATTTAGTTTATGGGTATATCCACCACAGATTCCAAACCTGTTTTGAGATTATAGATTCCGCCGACAACGATCAACTCCTTGCGTTGGATAAGTTTCGAAATAACAGTCGATGCTTCTGCCAAGATGGTCGCTTGATTTCGAACATTGTCTGAGATCGCCTTGTTCAAGTCTCCATTTGCCGTTTTTACGGCTGGCCGAATGTATTGAAACAACCCGCTTATTTGACCAGGTACTTCGCCCCCTTTCATCGTCGCCGTGACGGCCCCGCAATCCGTGTGACCCAGGACAAAGAGCACCTTGGCTCCAAGAACTTGTGTCCCGAACTCCAGACTGCCGATATTTTCGCTTGACGAGACGTATCCGGCGATGCGTGTCACGAACAGGTCGCCAAAGCCTTGGTCAAACACTATCTCGATGGGTACGCGCGAGTCAGCACAGCCGAGGAATGCAGCGAATGGCTTCTGCCCAGACGCGACTTCGCGAACGCGCGAGATGTCGCGATGCTCGGCCAGTGATTTGCCTTCCGCGAACCGCTTATTGCCATCGAGCAGTTTTTTCAGTGCCTCTTCAGGATTCTTGGGATAACCTTCATTAGCCTGAGTCGTTTCCGCTGAGTTTGCATCGGCGAGAGTACTCGAACCAATCAAGCCGCAGGTCGATGCAGCCATCCATTGCAAGAACCCGCGTCGACGAGATAACTCTTGGTCAACTCTTTCAGACATACTTTTCTCCTCGAATAACACTGACAGTAGAGAGATATGCGATCACCGCGAAGCGATCAAAATATTCATTGGAAATGAGCTGCAGCAAACGGTCCGCGACCTCGGGCGAGACAATGCTCTCGATTCGAATGTTGGCACCGAGAATTTCGCCAACGCGGCGTTGACGACTCCCTTCACCCTCCGCATCCGTCAACGTATAGCCACGAGCGCCAACCGAACGGAGATCATGAACGAGACGTTCTTTCAAAACAGACTCTGCAATCACGGTCACTAAGCACAATGGAACAGTTTTCATAGCGGGACTCCGTGTTATTAGTTGCACAAGGCTTTGGAAATGGCGAAGTAGATCGGTATGCCAGCCATCAGGTTGAATGGAAACGTGATTGCTAGGGCTGCGGTTAGATAGTAGCTCGGATTGGCTTCCGGCAACGTCATTCGCACCGCAGGTGGAGCGGCGATGTACGATGCGCTGGCCGCCATCGTTGCAAGTACTGTGCAGCCGCCGACCGATAGACCGGTCATGGAACCCAGCCAAGCACCCAACGCCCCATGTAGGATCGGCATCAGGATTCCGAAAGCCAGGAGAAAGAGCCCGGCCTTTTTAAGATCCCCCAGTCGCGATCCGGCTGCAAGTCCCATCTCAAGTAGAAACAACGTCAAAAGACCTTTGAACATCCCTTCAAACACAGGCTGCACTGGCTTCCAGCCGGTTTCTCCAACTGCGGTTCCTATGACGAGTCCACCCACCAGCAAAATCATCGAACGGCTCGTCAAGAGTTCGTGAATCAATTCTCGATTGGACCGCCTCAGGCTTGAATCGGAATTCTCGCCCGTCGTGCCCTGGCTGCGCACAGTCTGAGTCAGCCCGATCGCCAACGCCACCTGAATACCAGGGATCTCGAGCAAGGTCAACAGAGTTGGCAAGAATCCCTCGGCAGGATACCCAACCGTGGTCGTGAATTGAAGAGCTGCAATGAAAGTGACCGCCGAGACAGAACCGTAATGTGCTGCAATTCCGGCCGCGTCCGCAATCCCGAACCGACCCAGTTTTCTAAGCACCAAATAGGATGACACTGGAGTCACGCAGCCCAGTAACAACGTCGCCATCGCTGGCCCTGTTATTTGGTTGAGTGAACTGTGAGAAAGCTCAACTCCACCTTTTAACCCAAGTGCAAACAGGAGATAGATCGAAAGGGATGTGACCAAGTCCCGAGGCAAGGCTAGCTCACTGCGAACCAACCTTGCTACAATGCCCAATGCAAAGGCCAGAGTCAACGGCGAACATAAATTGATCCGCAACACCTCGAACATACAAACCCCACGGAAACTAGAACTTAAATACATGAAAGTTGTTTCGTGTATTTTTTATCGCCAATCCGTGGTCGCTACAAGAGCAGAACCATGAAAAAAAAGGCGAAAAAGCCAGACTCGGCTGGAGTGAATCCGGCTTCAACAGAAGAAAAGACGGGGGAAGTCGTGGGTGGATGGACATTTCTAACCAACCATACCCATGTGCTCGTCTGCCTATTTCGAAATCCCGATGTGACATTGAGAGAAGTTGCGAGCCAAGTCGGGATTACCGAGCGCATGGTGCAAAAAATTGTCGCGGAGCTCGTCGAAAACGATTTCGCCGAAGTGACCCGCGTTGGTCGCCGAAACACATATCGCATTCATACCAACTTGCATTTGCGGCATCGGCTCGAGTCGCATCGCACAATTGGCGAATTGCTTCAGTTGCTAGAT
>CAMBSL010000135.1 GCA_945870455.1 Pirellula staleyi DSM 6068
GTGTAACTGAGGACGTCCCAGAAACCTCTGTATTCTCTTCATTGTCTGTCGCGTCTGATTTTTTCAAACGCGGTTCGGTAGGCTATTCGGTGACGCACATTGACGGGAAATACGATGGCCTTGAACTTCGATGTCGCGACTGGAAAATGGAGGCGCTCCGTATCGGAAAAATAGAATCGAGCTATTTCGACGACAATTCTCGTTTTCCAGCAGGCTCGATACAATTTGATTGTGCGCTGCTGATGCGGTCGATCGAGCACGAATGGTATGGCCGTGAGGAACTCTGCTGTTCGACACCAAAGAAGCCGTAACAACATGTGAAGCCGTAAGAACATGGTCGTTCGTCGAATATGCGGTGAAGCAAACTAGAAGCTTTGAAGTTCCATGATCAACCCATACCAGCCACCGCACTACGATTCTTTTCCGTTGAAGTGGGTGCGTTATCCAATGAACCCCTGGACTCAAGTAGCACTCATTGCAACTTCGATTACTTTTGGTGTAGGTTACCAGCTAGTACAAAACCTTCGTGTTTCTTCGGGTGATCCGATCCCAATATGGCCACACTTAACGATTCCCACCCTCATTTCACTCGCTGCCGCAATACGCTCGAAGAATTTGCTAGCCCCTCCGCTTGCAGCGCTAGCGGGAATCGTAGCGGGCTTGATGGTGTTCGCCGCATTTCGTAGCCTACGCGTGACTCAGTTGGAAATTACACTTCCAATAGCTTTCCTATGTTCGATACCATCACTTTGCATCGCATTATTGAGCTGGTCGCGATTCCGTTCGCACAGGGTGAAAGCGACAGGAAGTACCGCAGAACAATGAGACTCTTAGGGACACCACGGACACCACCTGTTTTTTTGGCGTATTCGGCAAGGCTTTTCCAAACTGGAGATTTGGATCATTTCTTGCGTAGAACTCGAATGCGATGCGCCTCGCTGTCACCGATGAAAACACTTCCGTCCGCATCGACATAGATTCCGTGCAATCGAGCGAGCTTGCATCGAAGCGGATCGCCATCCGGACCGTCCCCTTTCTCTCCGTTTCCCGCGACGAGTTCCAAGTTACCAGTCGAGGCACGAATCATTCTCACACTGTGGCTTTCGGTATCCGCTAGCCAAACGTTTCCGTCGGCATCCAATGCGATGCCTTTTGGACCTTTCAATGCCGCTTCTTTGGCGGGGCCGCCATTTCCTGAAAATCCGTTCTGTCCGGTTCCTGCAACGTGTTGAATCGTATTCGCTTTGAGATCAAACTTGAAGACTTGATTTCCTTCGCGCGTGGCCAACCACAGATTTCCATGGCGATCAAAATCGATCGATCTCGGACCTTTAAGAGTTGTGTTTTGAATGGGCGCACCATCGGGAGTCGGTCCCGGTTTGCCGGTTCCCGCAAAGGTAGAGATCATTTGAGTTTCCATATCGATGCGGCGGATGACATGATTGCCGATATCGCAAACGTACAGATTGCCGTCTGGCCCGAACTGAATGCTATGGGGTTTGTCGAATTGTGCTTTGGCTGCTGGGCCTCCATCTCCGCTATAACCCGGCTTGCCCGTTCCAGCCAACGTCGAAATCGTTCCGGTCTTGAGGTTGATTTTGCGAACAGCGTGGTTGTTCATGTCCACAATGAAAAGGTCGCCGGCTCGATCGAATCGAATCTCATGGGGTAAGTTGAAACTAGCGAGAATGGCTGGTCCTCCATCTCCGCTGTAGCCTGCCATACCGTTGCCAGCGATGGTGCTGATGATTCCGTCTTGTGCAACGCGTCGGATGCGCTGCCCGGAATATTCGCAAAACCATATGGCTCCGTCGGGACCGCGAACAACACCGAACGGATTATCGAGTTGGGCTTGCGTCGCCTTGCCCCCATCGCCGCTATGTCCTTTTTGGCCATTTCCTGCAAAGGTTTCGATAACCCAGTCGTCTGCTCGAACGGAACAAGTGAGAAGCAAGGTCAACGGGAAACAAAGGAGAATAAGTCGAATCATGGACGGTCTTTCAATATGGAAGGGAAGGTTGATTAGTATACCGCTAGCGACGGTCGAAAATGCGTCGTGCTTTACCTTCCGGTCGCGGCAGGTGTCCATCCGATACTTGATTGACTTCAAAACGCAAATTGAGTTGGATCGAGAGCATCTCCGCAAGCCGACTCGCAATACTGCTCTGGTGTTGGTCAGTGGACTCCACGCGATTGGAAGATTCAAATTCCAACAACAGTTCGTCCATGGCACCCTTTTTGGTAACCGTTAAGCGATAGTCCGAAATACTTGGAAACGATCGAACGATTGCGTCGATGCTTGTTGGAAAGACATTTACGCCTCGAATCACAAACATGTCGTCGGTTCGGCCAAGTACACCCGATTCAAGACGAACGAAGTTGCATTTGCCGTCTTGGATGAAGCTCGGTTTCACTAAATCGCCCGTACGATAACGGAACACAGGCGCACCGATTCTTCCGAGCGACGTCAAGACGAGTTCCAATACGCCGGGGGCCAAGTCATTTACTTCGGTTGCTACGTCGCCACTTGCCTTGCGTTCCACTGGTAGGAACTCGGCGATAAACTCACTTTCGATAACATGCATGGCCGTTCCATCGGATGATCCGAATCCCCAAGGTCCGACTTCGGTTGCGCCCGCATGGTCCATTACGCTGGCACCAAACATAGATTCAATTCGAGAGCGAACCGCTGGCAAGCTCCCACCCGGTTCCCCGGCAACAAAGACCTGACGAATGGATGATTTGCTTAAATCGATCTGTCGCGTACTTGCATCTTGAGCAAGGTGCATTGCATAGCTTGGCGTGCTAAAGAGAACGGTGGGCCTTGCGGTTTGAATCAATTCGATGCGGGCAGCCGTGGACATGCCGCCGCAGGGAATAACCATGCAGCCCCGATGCAAGCACGCATCATGCGCACTCCAAAATCCGATAAAGGGTCCAAAGGAAAACGCCATCATGATTCGATCCGTGGCCAAGATTCCGCACGCATCCAGTACATACTGCCAGGTGTCGATCCACCACTGCCAATCCTCCTGGGTATCGAGAATCACCATAGGATGCCCGCGAGTTCCGCTTGTTCGATGGTATCTGCGGTACTTGTCCTCGGCGAAAGTATGGTGCAATGCTAATCCACTCGAGTCCTTTCCGAGCCAATCTGATTTTTGCGATGTTGGAAAGGTAGCCCACTCCGCCAACGAGTTGACACTAAAATCGCTGCATCCAAATCTGCTTTGGTAGTACGCGTTGTGCGGAAGCACTTTGGCGATCAATGTGTTGAGGCGTTCCAGTTGAAAACGTTCAAGTTCTTGACGATTGCGGCTTTGAATTTCGGATCGGAAGTTTAGATGGTTCAAGAAAGTTTCCTCGTGGTTCGTGAGCTCAACTATTTTTTGCAATCCAGCCCGGCAGATAAAGTATGGGTCGCGCTACAACATGGTAAAGCCCCCAGCATGCGCAACCCAAACCACCAAATGGCCCGACAATCCCTGCCGCAAACTTAAGAAGTATCGCCCGCGCGTTTCCTTGAAAAAGGACGCCGTTGTTGAATTGACCAATCAAGACAAAGACCCACCAAATGCCAAGCAGCATCGCAATGATTCCAAATAAGAAGAGCGACGAACCTTTCATCGTTCCAAGACGCTGTCCCTGACTCGTTGGATTGAACGTTGCCGTTTTCAAGATGGCAAACAACTTGTCGATTTGAACGAAATCAACAGGCATTTCAAGGCCGCGCTCTTCGTCCAACAAGAGAAGCAATTGGACCGTCGGAAGTTTTGCATTCTTGGCCAATTTTGATACCGTTCGAGCTCCAATCATTTCCGACCATTTTAGGTCGTGTTTTTGTTGTAACGTACTAGCGATGATTCCATTTTCATCAACCACGGCCACGCAAATCCACCTTGCTCGTATCCATATCAACGCGACGAAGCACAGACCCGACAAAAAGGTACCAAGCAAAAACAACATAAGCCCGTTTACGTTGGCAGCCGCCCGGCCACCGAAGAGTAGGATCGTTCCACCAAGGGTCACGAATCCAAGCACAATGACCCCTACAAACGACCCGTAGACGGACTTCTTGCGGTCGATGGTGACGATCGGTTCTTGAACGTCGACGATGTTTTGAGTGAAATCGACTGAATCCGGATCAAGATGGACGTGCGTATTGCCTGGTTCCAAGGAGTGGCTTCTTTTGTTCATGGTTAATTTTTCTCAGCGAATTCAATGGCGAGCTCGCCTTAGGCGAGCGGCACGCAAAACGTAGTACAGGCTGCCAGCCTGTATCGACATGCAAAACACAGGCTAGCAGCCTGTACTACGGGTATATCTCATCCTGTCGCTCGCCTTTTAAATATACCGTTCTCCATCGAGCTTGGTGGTCGAAGAGTTTAGGCTAGCAAACCATCTAGGGTAGCACACGAATTTTCGACTTGTTCTTCTATTCTTTCCATAGGGGGATTGCCGACAAAACAACTTAGGCGAAGTCGTTCCTCTTTAGGCCGTACTGTTTATGCGAAAACCCGCGATCCAATTGGCCAGGCTACCTAGATTCTGCTTTCGGTATGGAATACTAGCCGCCGCCGCTATTGGATGGGTTCCAACATTGAACTCAACCCTTTTCGCCCAAACGCCAGCAAACGCGTCTCAACCAATTGTAAACCGTCATTCGAACCCCTCTGAGGGATCCTCTTCACGCGAATCCCGCGATTCTGCTGTTCAAAGGATTCCCTTTCAGCAACTCACGGCGGAGGCTAACGCACGATTGCATTCGGTAGTGGATACCGCAAGTTACTTTCGACGCATGCCCACTGAGACGGTCGACTGCGATCAAGAGATGTATTCATTTCTGATTCGGAATCCGGAAGTCGTAGTCAATATTTGGGAAGTCATGAGTGTAACGAAAGTGACGCTTCAACGGACCGGACCTTTTCAACTCCAAGGAGACGACGGTTCTGGAACGACCAGCAAAATGGATTTGATATTTGGCAATGATTCGATGCACATTTATTTCGCCAACGGTTCTTATCGGGGCAATCTCTGGGCGAGAGAGCTGAATGGCCGTTGCGTGGTAATCCTACACAACAGACCTTCAACTCTCGCTGACGGCAGGCAGGGGATGGTGGTTTCGATGGATGTTTTTATGAAATTGGAAAACCTCGGAGCGGATTTGGTTGTCAAGACACTTGGCCCGCTGGTCGGTAAGTCGGCTGATTACAACTTCACGGAATGCGCATCGTTCTTTGCTCAGGTATCTCAAACGGCAGAGCAAAATCCCTATGGTATTCAGCAGCTTGCCAAGCGGCTCAACAACATAGATCCGAAAGTTCGCGATCAGTTTATCGCCATTAGTAAATCGGTGTCACAACGTGCAGGAAATGTGACGAGCACCAAACCGGTCAACCCGACGCTCGTCCAAAAGAGCACGGACTCAATTCCTTTCCCGACGCTTTCCCTGACGCCCAAAGTGCCGCCGCCCGATGCGTCAACTCGCCGGCCATTGGACGCACCCGCAACGACAGTGGTGGAACGCGTGGACTCTCCAACGATCCTCTTGATCAGCAAAGAAGAACAGAACAGGTCGGAAAAAATCAAATAATCGATCAACCGGCCGATTGCTGGTCCGGGTACTTCACTCGCCCATGGTAGATGGAGGTTAGGCTTTTAACCAATGAACGCTTGATTGTATCTAGCTCCTGTAAAGTTAAGCCGCAGTCGTCAAACTGACCATCCAGCAACTTCTTCATTGCTATCTGATCCACCAAGTTTTGAAGTCGAGAGGCTGTGGGCTCTACCAATGCACGCGAAGCGCTTTCTACTGCATCAGCGATCATGAGTACTGCAGCTTCCTTCGTTTGAGGCTTGGGACCAGGGTATCGAAATGTTGATTCGGATATCTCCTCGCCGTGCGGATCTTGCTCACTTTTCTTAGTTGCTAATCGATAGAAATACTCGACCAACGTCGTTCCATGATGTTGTTCGATGAAGTCGATCACAGGCGTTGGAAGCCGATGCTGTCTTCCTAAGTCGGATCCATCCTTGACGTGCGCAATGATCACCAATGTGCTCATGGCCGGTTGCAGCGTATCATGTCGATTGCTGCCAGGCGATTGGTTTTCTACGAAGTAATTTGGCTTGAACATCTTCCCGATGTCGTGAAAGCAAGCGCCAACTCGAACGAGCAATCCGTTCGCCCCGATACTGTCCGCTGCGGATTCGGCCAAGGCTGCCACAGAAATGCTGTGGTTGTATGTTCCTGGGGCGCGCTGTGCAAGCTGCCGCAACAGCGGATGACTCATGTCGCTCAATTCCAAAAGACTTAAATCCGTTTGCACGTCAAACAGCTTTTCTGCAAACGGCAACAAACCGGTCATCAATGGTCCGCATAGCAGTATGCAAATTGCTTGCCATGACGCCTCAGACACAAGTTGAATTGGGAACAACGACGAGCTTGATGATTGCAAGCTACTTACACCGGGGCCGTCTGTCGCAACTCCGCCCGTCTGGCCTGTCAACACCCCCAGTCCTATCACGGTCATAAACACGACGAACGCAACTCCAGCTCCTACGTAGATCAGTCGCGTTCTTGTTCTAATGCGGCCACACAATAGTATGGCACCAGCCCCTGCGCTTGAAAGCACAATGAATTCGGACAAGTCAACACGCGTGCTAAAGGCGATTATCAGCGACAAAGCGGCCATCAGCATGAGTGCAATAGGGCGACCAAACGCTATGGTCGCTATGATAGCTGTCAAGGTGACTGGAATGACTTCCGCCCGGAATGGATCATTCGATGCGACCACTGCAAAGATAATGCAAGACGACGACAGGGCCAAAAGTCGCAGCAGTCTCCATGTGTCTTTGATAAGAGAATTGTCGAGCGACTGATAGATAAAGAAACCGCAAAGCATATACAAGGCAGTGATCAATCCAACAAACGCGGCCAGCCGCTGTGTGCGTTCACTCAGGCTTAATTGCTGTGTGTAAGCGACATGCTCGGCTTTGAGTAGCGAAAGCTCTTTTTGGTCTAGCGTGCGTCCAATCGGAACCAATGCACCGAAGATCGGATCGTAGGATACGGTGGCTTGCTTGACGCTCGAAACCGCATCCAGTCTCGCTTGGCTGCTAAGATCTTCGCGGAACGTAAGTGTCTGCGGAAGCCTTCCGGTTAGATAGTTGCTTGCCATTCGAGCGACAAGCAATGCTTCCGGTGTTCCAAATTGATTCCTGAACTCTCGTTCCAATGCGTTTCGCAATGTTACGGCGACTTCGGCAATTCGAATGCGTTGAACTTCCGCTTCGATTTTCTTGGATTCGTCACCTATTTGGAAAACGAGTATGTAACGCCGATTCCCCTTTTCGATGTCGTGGTCCAGTGATTTGAGCAGCCCAAGCTCTTCGATCGGCTGGAAGACCTCATGGAGTGCAAAATCAAATCGTGAGACGTCCGCGTCGGTTGCGAACATGATCTTAACGGCTGCTAATGCTTGTTCATAGGTGAGCGGTTTCTCATCCGGGTTGAGCACGGTGGCTCCAAAGGAGTCGAGAGTCTGCTGTTGCACTTTGGTTAACGCAGCTGCGTCCGCCGCATCAAGGACAGAACGCAAAGCGTCCTTGACTGCCGTACGAAGCTGAATGAGCGGCTCTCGATTGTTTTGGTAAATGCAGAGAACTTCGCGAGCCGCTTGCATGCGCAACGCGTCCGTCTTGACTTCATCGACTACTTTGAACGGCACTCGAGCGAGTATGGCGCGTTGAGGGATGAATCCCTTGCGATATCCAAACGGCGGTTCCCAACCGCGAACAAAAACCGTTATCAATACAGCGGCAGCGACTGCGATACCCAATCTGGAAAGTGCATCCAAGGACGTGAAACGAGCCAACTGTTGTCGCCAAGGATAGCGATCGACTCGCAGGTTTGCAGCTCTTTCGCTGCGTGTTTTCGCGTTTTGCGTCGAGGACATATGTATCTAATCGAACCTAGCGCTCGCCGGCGGGGGAAGTACGACTGCCCTGTGAGCCTTCATGCCTTGTGCCGTCATAAGCTGCCACGATTTTTCGAACCAACGGATGGCGGACGATATCGCTTTCATCCAAACGGATGAAGCTGATTCCTGGGATTCCATGCAAACGTTGGACGGCATCGCGCAAGCCACTGGTCACGCCTGATGGCAGATCCACTTGCGTAATATCACCTGACACCACGATTTTGGATCCCTCACCCATTCTGGTCAAAAACATCTTCATCTGTGCGACCGTCGCATTTTGTGCTTCATCCAATATAACAAAAGCCTGATTGAGTGTGCGCCCTCGCATGTAAGCCAATGGAATCACCTCGATCAAGTCTTGCTCTCTCAAGAATTTCACCTGATCAAAGTCAACCATTTCGTTGATCGCGTCTAGAAGCGGTCGCAAATAGGGGTTCAGTTTTTCGTGCAGATCTCCTGGCAAATAACCCAAGCTTTCGCCCGCTTCCACCGCCGGACGAACCAATACAATTTTCTTGATCGATTTGCTTTTGAGAGCCTCAACGGCTGTGGCGACAGCAAGATACGTTTTGCCACAACCAGCCGGGCCGATGCAAAAGGTCATGTCGTGTTGTCGGATGGCCTCTACGTAAGTCGCTTGCCCTTCGGTTCGAGGGCGAATGCGTCGACCGGCGTTTCCAATCGCAAGTTCGCTTCGTTCGATTGCTGGAGAGACGCGTGCGACTGTGGCTTGGGTGAGTGCTTCGGCTACTTCGTCCTGCCCAATCGCCCCATGGCGAACGACTTTGTCTTTAAGTCTTTCAAGGATTTCAGTAGCCAGTCTGACGGATTCCGCCGGACCTGAAATTCGAATCTGCCCGTTGCGATGCGTGATGGCAACGGCCAATTGGTTGCGGACCAATCTCAGATTGTTGTCCTGCGGACCAAACAGTTGCAGCGCAAGTTGGGGATCGGAAAGAGTAAGGGTCGATTCGGACATGCAGTAGAACAATTCGTTCAAGTGAGTTTGGCAATAATACCAAGATAGCCGACAATTGCCGTCGGTAACAAAGAATCTGTAACATCCCACACACCTCCTAAGCCAGGTAGCAGTGTTCCGCTATCCTTTGCCCCAACTGCTCGCTTAATCATCGATTCCAGCAAATCCCCTACAAGACCTACCAGCGTCAAAAGGCAACCAAGCAAAGCGGGGCCCCACCACGTCGTCCCAGCTGTGCCGCCACACATCGGCAGCAATAATCGGAGAAAGACGTAAGCCATGACGATGCTCATGAGCATTCCGCCGATGAGTCCCTCGACCGTTTTGCCGGGACTTATGGCGGATATCAATTTGTGTCGCCCCATGGATTTCCCTGCAAAGTACGCACCGGTATCTGCGAACTTCACGATCGCCAACATCGAGATCAAGTTGAGGATACCTTGCAACGAGCTCCCTTGCATTCGCACAAGAAACCAGACGCTCATACAACCAACGATATACACGATAACGAAGCAGGACAAGATCCACGCTAGAGTTGTTCGCTCGCCATACGACGTTTCCAACGGCATCGTTTGTTGATGTCGCTGGAACGAATAGAGAGCATGAATGCCGCTGCTACCAACCCCAGTCATAACGCCGATCAGGTTCCAACCCGCTCGACCGACGGGGCAATCCGCAGGGTAAGAAACGCTCATCACGAAGCTATACCACAAAGGAAACAAGCAAACCGCACATGCGATCGCGCTGTGAACGAGCAAGCACTTCGGCGAAACGTACCACTTGCGTGCGAGAAGCTGACTTGCCTCCCAACCCGTCCCCAGCGTGAATGCGATGAACAGAGGAATCAACCACATACCAACTTGGCCACCGACGGGCCAATTCAGATCTAAGCCAATGGACAAGAGTGCGACGCATATCAAAATGGCCGCAGAAATCAGTCTCCGGTTAAGCATAGAATGTGTTGTCTTTCTTGCAGTCTATGCAATGAGTCGCCGACTCCATTAAACGTTGAACAAGAAGTGACAGATGTCCCCGTCTTGCATAACGTACGTTTTTCCCTCGGTCCTCAGCTTACCGGCTAACCGAATCTCCTTTTCGCTCCCGTATTTTTCCAGGTCGTCCAACGAAAAAACTTCGCAGCGAATAAAACCGCGTTCGAAATCGCTATGGATTACGCCAGCCCCTTGCGGAGCCGTCGCACCGACAGGAACCGTCCAAGCTCGAACTTCCTTTTCGCCCGCAGTGAAGTAGCTTTGTAGTCCGAGCGTTTGATAAGCTCGTTGAGCGACAACTTGCAGAGCCGGTTGTTCAAGCCCAACGGCTGCGAGCATTTCGCTACGGTCGGGGTCGTCGAGTTCCGCGATTTCGGCCTCAAGCTTGGCGCATACCGGGACAACTTGTGCACCCACTTTCTCAGCGTAGACGCGGATCTTGGAAACCAACTCGCTAGTCCCTTGCAAATCATTCTCGTCGACATTGGCGATGAAAAGGATGGGTTTCGCGGTCATCAAACCAAAGCTGGCGATGGCTTTTGCTTCCGCTTCCTCCATCTTGAGTTTTCTCAGGGGCAGATACTTGTTCAATTGCTCGAGACAGGTTTGGATGCCACTAACCCGCAGTTTGGCTTCTTTGTCGCCGCCACGACCTGCGCGTTCGGCCTTGGGCAACGCGTTTTCCAACGTTTGAATGTCGGAGAACATCAACTCCATTTCAATGGTTTCAATATCCGCCAACGGATCGACTTTCCCGCCAACGTGGGTTACGTCTGGATCGATGAAGCAACGCACGACTTGGAGGATGGCGTCGACTTCGCGGATGTGACTCAAGAACTTGTTGCCAAGCCCTTGACCTTCACTGGCACCTTTGACAATGCCGGCGATATCCACCAGCTTGAGCATGGCTGGTATGACCTTTTGAGGGCCAACCAGTTTAGCAATTCGGTCTAAACGATTGTCGGGGACACTGATGATCCCTTCGTTAGGGTCGATGGTGCAGAACGGATAATTTGCAGCTTGTGCCGATTGCGAACCGGTGAGCGCATTGAACAATGTACTTTTGCCTACATTGGGTAGGCCAACAATTCCAGCTTCCATTTTGGGGCGAACGTCCTAGCTTTCGTGGCGCATGAGTGGGAACAGTACAACGTCGCGAATGCTGCGCGAGTTTGTTAGCAACATGATAAGTCGATCGATACCAATTCCGAGACCTCCGGCGGGAGGCATACCGTACCTGAGCGCACGAACGAAATCGGTATCCATTTTGGCCATTGAATCTTCTTCCGCCATGCCGTCGAGTTGGGTCTTAAACAACTCTTCCTGAAGGATCGGGTCATTGAGCTCGGTGTACGCGTTTGCCAATTCCATCCCATGAATAAACAGTTCAAACCGTTCTGCAATATCCGGATTGCCCGCCTTTCGCTTGGTCAATGGGCAAATGCTAGCCGGGTAGTCGATGACAAAGATCGGACCGATGAGCGAGTCCTCAACTTTTTCCTCGAAGACTTCGCTCTTGATAACGTCAGGGTGTTTCCCTGTTGTAACGATGCCGAGTTTCCGAGCGAGTTGAGCGATTCCTTCGCTGTCGGAGGTCTTCAAACCAGTGTGTTCTTCGAATAGATCGCTGTACGTTCTGCGTTGGAATGGCGGAGTGAAGTCGATATCGAGTTCACCCCATTTTAGCTTGTAGCCTTGGCCCGTCGCCTCGATCGCTTCGACGATGATTTGTTGCGTCAGGTCCATCATGGTTTCGTAATTGGCATAGGCCCAATAGAGTTCGATCATCGTGAACTCTGGATTATGTTTTGGACTAATCCCTTCGTTTCGATAGACCCGTCCCATTTCATACACTCGCTCGATACCGCCGACCAACAATCGCTTGAGGTGCAATTCGAGCGCGATTCGCAGGAACAATTTCATGTCGAGCGCGTTGTGGTGTGTGACGAACGGGCGGGCAGCTGCACCACCTGCGATCGTGTGCAACGTCGGGCCCTCGACTTCGACGAACTGATGTTTGGCCAGCGTCGCTCGGATCGAGTGAACGATCTTCGTCCGATTCAAAAACGTATGCAGCGAGTCGGTATTGTAAGTTAAATCGACATACCGCATTCGCTGACGGAGTTCGGCATCTTGGAGCCCCGCGTGTTTCTCGGGTGGTGGCTCAAGTGTCTTTGTCATGAAATGCAGTTTGCTGGCGATCACAGTCAGTTCGCCCGTGTTGGTTCGTCCTAATCGGCCATCAATACCGACAAGGTCGCCAAAGTCCAGGAGTTTGGCGAGATCAAAGTCTTCGTCTGAGACCTGTCCCTTGGCGATCATGATTTGGATGTCGCCAGTCCAGTCGCGGATGTTCAAGAAGAAAAGCTTGCCTGCGGTTCGGAGCAGCATGATCCGGCCCGCGACGCGAACGATTGGGCCAACTTCCTCGCCCGGGCCTTGACTGGCTTTCCAGCCCTTGTAGTCAATGCTTGCACGAAGCTCCGAAGTCCCATTTTGTCCTTTTTCCGAAGACGGAAAGATAGGCAAAGGAATTAAGGAACCGTCTTCTTTGCGGAACTGAATTTGTGCCGCCAATTCACGAACCGGGCCGATAAACGTCCGATTGTCGAATCGTGCTCCCCAAGGATCTAAGCCAAGTGCTTCGATTTTCTTGAGTTTTTCAAGCCTTGCTGCTTGATGGACACCTAAACCGGTGTTGTCGTGTTCGAGAGAATCGGCCATGTTTTAGCGAATGAATGGGTTTTGAATTGTGTTTGGGCTGTTCCGGTCCGAATAGATTCGTTTCGCCCCGACCAAAGTGCAGATTGTAGGAAAATGTGATGGAAAACCAAGCTGTCAAACCACCAATGGTGCTTTTTGTTAAAAGTGAGCCCCAGAACTTGCTGACTTTGGAACCTACATCCTGCTAACCAATTTCAATCAAGTCGTCGAATCGTTTGCCAAGCAGTTTGGTGTCAAGAGGATTAGTGAAGGGATACCCTCGTCCAATCTGCAACGTCAAAAACCATCACCAACCTCAATTCTGGAATGGGGATCGCAATAGCAGCAACCAGTATGAACTCGATGACGGCCGTCTCTCCTGCGGCGGTACTTTTTCTCGGAAAAAGTGGAGGGCTCAACACGACGAAAATCGGCGATTTCATTTTGCGAGCGTGACGTCAACGCACGCTTTGTCGACGCTCATTTGGCCATTGGGATCGACGCATTGGTCGAATTGCGAGATTCCGGCGAATCGCAAAAGCATCTTCGCTTTGAATCTTAGGCCTTATCTTTTGATTGCGAACCCATCGAAATCTCCGCTGGATTCGGAATCGAATCGATCGATGGATTTGATCCTTCCCGATACGGAGGTTTGTATTTCGTCGACGAACCGCTGGATTTCATCGCGTTCTCCTTCGACAACAATCTTGACTCTTCCATCGTCAAGATTCTCGACTGTTCCAGAGACAACAAACGATTGGGCTATCTCGTTGGTCCGATAGCGAAAACCAACGCCTTGAACACGGCCTGAGATAAAAAAGGTTACCCGTTTCATCGGCCAAGTTTAGGCGGCCAAACGATCGGCGTTCTTTCGTTTCTTGTCCGTCATGCTCTGCAAGTCAACGACGTCTTTGGCTAATCCAAGTGCCCGCAGGACTCGGATGGCCAAGAAAGTCATGTCGAATTCCCACCATTTGTGACCGTGCTGAGCTAATCGTGGGTGAGCATGATGATTATTGTGCCAGCCCTCACCGTAAGCGATGACAGCAACCCACCAAAGGTTTCGGCTATCGTCACGTGTTTCGTAGTTCTTGTATCCCCAAATGTGCGAGGCCGAATTTACAAACCATGTCGTATGTAGCACCGCCACCATTCGCAGGCAAACAACCCAAATCAGCCATGAAACAGCCAGGGATGAGCCACCCATTAAATATCCGGTCGCAGTGATTGCAACGGCAAAAACAATGTGAATTCCAAGGAACCACTTTTCCAAAAACATCAAGTACTTATCTTTGATCAAATCCGGGACCCACTTGCGAGCAAATCCCTCTGGATCGCCATTATCAGTACTGAAAGCTAACCATTGGGCGTGAGCCCACCAAGGTCCTTCGTGAGGCGAGTGTGGATCACCTGGTTGATCACTGTACGCGTGATGCTTGCGATGGTTTGCGGTCCAACTAATGGGTCCACCCTCGCCTGCCAACGTACCGATCGTTGCAAACACATTGCTCAACCATTTTGGCAAAATCAATCCAGTATGGGTCAACAATCTATGAAATCCAAGACAAATGCCAAGACTGCCTGTCATCCAGTGAAGCAAAACCGCCAAGCCGAGTGCGCTCCAAGTAAAGGACCAAGGAGCATAAAGAGCGCCGATATGCAAGGCGATCAGCCATATGGTAGCACCCCACTGAATATTCCAAACCGTTGGTACTGGGGATTGTTTCGCGGTTCCGCCGGACGATGGAATACCCGCTAGCAAGACCTCTTCGAGTTGGGGTTGTTGAGGGGCAACCATCGTGCCTGCGTGATGCTGGTGATGATGCTGATTGAGCGTATCCACGTTTGCATCTTTGCCTAACATACCGATGTTCCTAGGTGTTAATGATGATTCGAAAAGATAATGGGTGGTCAAAACCCTTGCGTGCGTTCTGTTCTAGTCGCTTGCCGTTGCATACAATAACGTCGTTTTCGGTTTCTGTATGTCCGAGATTGGTTGTCGATGTGTCAAAGATTTGTAAAAGTCCATTTGGCACATCAATTTCCTAGATTTTCGAGCAATTAATTCGTCAATTTTCAGGGTTTTGACATGGAGTCCCAAATGAATGGGTTGGGTACTTTCTTAGGTACAATCCGGCTATCTTCGGTAGTTGTGCCCAGCCTATACCCGCGAAAAGCTGCGCCAGTGCAACTTCACTGCTATTTCCCCATAAATAGCTCGTCGATTACCACTTGTGTTGCCATGGCGATTTCGCCCCAATGCGGTTCGAGCTTCTTCGATAGCACGATCTGATTAAATCTCTCAAACATATTGATTTCTTGAGAGGGCGCGTAACCGCTGGCGTACTCTTCCACACGGATTCGTCGCGTATGCTCTTGCATGTGAAAGTCACAACCATGCATCGCAAACCGAGGATTCTCTACATCAAACGAAACTTCGCTCCCGAAGTTTGGCAGGACGAAGTCCTTTAGAAAAACATTTCCCTTAGTGCCACTGATGTGCGCCCATTGCTGATTCCCTGTCAGAAAGGAACAGTAGAAACTGCCGGTCGACCCGTTCGCGAAAGCAAGCTCGGCCGAGAAGTCGGTAGGTACGGTCTTTTCGCTGTCGTTCCGTTTCAAACTTTGGATGCAATTGGCCGTAACCTTAGTTGGCATCTGCCACTTGTTGGC
>CAMBSL010000136.1 GCA_945870455.1 Pirellula staleyi DSM 6068
ATCACGGAACTGTTGTTTCCGATTTCGATTTCTGTCTTGGTAGCATCGGTGGCGGGCTATTTAACGCTCAACGTTGCCTATGGTCTGGACGTAGGTGATTCGATGCCGGTTCTTGAAGCGGTCTTGGATACTCAATTCTGGCTTTCAACCCACGTGATCAGTGTGTCGTTGGGCTACAGCGCAACATTTATCGCGGGATTTGTGGGGATTGGAATCGTCATCGCGTCCTTGATCGCAAGACTGGCTGGACCGAAAAAGGCGATCGGCCTCAAAGCGGTCGAGGTCTTACCCACCCTTTACCGTATTTGCTATGGCGTTGTTTGCTTTGGATTGTTCTTTAGCTTTGTTGGAACGGTACTGGGCGGACTTTGGGGCGATGATAGCTGGGGACGTTTTTGGGGATGGGACCCGAAAGAGAACGGAGCCATGATGATCGTGCTTTGGAACGCACTATTGCTGCACGCACGCTGGGACAAAATGATTGCGTCACTTGGTTTCGGGATCTTGGCGATCGTCGGAAACATCATCACGGCATGGTCGATGTTCGGAACGAATTTGCTGGGTGTTGGCTTGCACAGTTACGGGTTTAGCAAAGCGACTTACAACTACTTGGTTTTCTTCGTGCTAAGTCAAGTGGCACTGATTCTCGTAGGGTTAATCGTGACTAGGCTAGGGCGAAAATCAACGCCCACTGGAATAGAGCCGGTGGCATGAATTCCATGAATGTTGAATTGGAAAAGAAAGAGTTCCCCTGTTCCACACGTTTTGAGTTCGTATCGACCTGCATAGTGCAACATCGATGCATTGCCAAGGACACTTGGCGCATGACAGTCGAAGCTCCAGAGTTAGCGCGGCGGACGGTTCCCGGACAATTCTTCATGGTGCGGATCGCTGGCCAAAACGATCCTCTCATCGGACGTGCTCTTGCGATGTATGACATGCATCGGGACAAATCAGGACAACCACTCGCGGTCAGTGTCGTGTACACCGTCAAAGGGAAATTCACAACAGCTTTGTCCCAACGTGTCGCAGGCGATCGAGTTGAGCTTTGGGGGCCTCTTGGAAATGGCTTTTCAACACAACCGACCGACCATCTGATTTTGGTGGCTGGCGGTGTTGGGCAAACTCCGATGCTAACGCTGGCGGCTGCGGCATTGGGTAAGGCTCAATTCGGCGACCCGGTTCAGCCGACGGGGTACGCAAAACGCGTCACGCTGTGTTATGGCGCGCGAACCAAGGAGTACTTAGCTGGTTTGGCCGATTTTGAAAAGGCATGCACAGAAGTACGAATCTCGACCGACGATGGCTCATGTGGTCATCATGGCCGGGTGACCGACCTTTTGAAGGCGATCTTGGCTGAGTCGAACGTGGATTGTCGCATTGCGTGCTGCGGGCCTGAGCCGATGATGGAAGCCGTCAGTGAAATCGCCAAAGTTCATGCCGTTCCGTGCGAAGTTTCGCTTGAAACACCGATGGCCTGCGGGATAGGGATTTGCTTTACTTGTGTCGCAAAAATCAAGCAAATGGATGGCCAATGGGACTACCAACGCACCTGCATCGAAGGCCCGGTCTTCGACGCTGAACAAGTCGTTTGGTGAAACGCGGATTTTTCGTTGCACAACGCTCCGTCGTGGGATTTTCGTCGCAAGACGCTCCGCCGTCGTGATTTTCGTTGCACGCCGTCTGATTTTTCGGTGCACGACGCTCCGCCGTCGTGATTCCTCCGCCGTCGTGATTCCTGCGACGCGGAGCGTCGCACAACGAAAGTCGCACAACGAAATGCGAACCCAAAAAAGGTCGGATTCAAGCATCAGCCACAATTTTGCTTGACTACCCCCGAATTCGGCCTGGACCGATGGAGATTTCCTAGCTATATTTTTGAATTCTTGGTCGTGCGCTTCCCGATGTGACGTTCACCCACCGTGTAAGGACGGGTGGTTTGAGCTGGCTGCGTGGAATGGATCGGCAGCCAGGTGGTATGAACCCGCGAAAGGCATTTCCTCTCCTGGTTCCATGGGCATTTTAAACTTCGTCACAATTTAGTTAGCTTATTCGGGTGGAGGCATTGCATGGTTAGGTTGTTAGTCCGTGACCGGGAAACGATTCAAGAGGCGGTACGCCGTTTTCGAAAACTGGTCGAACGAAGCGGACTAAAAAAAGAAATGCGTCGACGAGAATTTTACGAAAAGCCAAGTGAAATCAAGCGACGCAGCAAGCAGCGAGCCGAGCGACGCTCGCGACGCATGCGACTGTTGGGCATTTAATCCCATAGGTTGACACCGATCACAATCGGGCGAATAGCTCAGTTGGTTAGAGCGCCACTCTTACAAAGTGGATGTCGGGGGTTCGAGTCCCTTTTCGCCCACTCCAAAGTTCCACACTCGTTTTGACGTTTTACACAAGCGAACGTTACCAAAGTCATGAAAGATAAGATCCACCCCAACTACGTCGAAACGCAAGTTACTTGCGGTTGCGGCAACAGTTTCGTTACCAAAAGCATTCGCAAAGAGCTGAGAGTCGACATTTGCAATGTCTGCCATCCGTTCTACACGGGCAAGCTGAAGTTCGTTGACACCGCAGGCCGGATCGAAAAGTTCCAGACCAAATTTGCAGCTGGAACCTACGCCAGTTTGCAGAACCCAAAAAAGCCAGCTCCAAAGAAGAAATAGCTGCCTGAGCCAACTCGCGATGCTCTCCCGAAAAAGGGTTTCGCTCACGATAACCTGGCTCTGGCAATCAGAATCTCAAGACCGTCGCAGATTGCCAACTGAGGCCTGCGACGGTTTTGTTTTTTACCAAGCTAAGAATTCAAATGAACATACGCGATCAACTCGAGCAAACCCTGGGGCGATTCACTGAGCTGGAATCCATGATGTCCGATCCGACGGTCCTGACCGGCGATTCGTCGCGGATGGCGAAAATCATGAAGGAACATGGTGGTCTTCTCAAAGTGGCCACCATATACCGCAATTACAAACGCATGGGTGATGAGCTCAGAGAGCTCTCCCCAATGTTGGAATCCACCGATCCCGATGAACTTGCCATGGGAAAAGAGGAATCGACCCGTTTGCGAGCCGAACGCGAGGCCATCTGGACCGAACTGCTCGACATGAGCATGGGTGGTGAAGACGCGTTGCGAACTCAATGCGTTCTCGAAATCCGGGCTGGAACGGGTGGCGAAGAAGCCTCGTTGTTTGCTCGCGATCTCTACACCATGTACAAACACCACGCCGATCAAAAGGGATGGAAGGTCGAGGTACTTGACTCCAGTCCAAGCGAACGAGGTGGCTTCAAGGAAATCATTTTGGGCATCGAAGGCGAAGGCTCGTTTCGCGAACTGCAATTCGAGAGCGGCGGTCACCGCGTTCAACGTGTTCCTGAAACCGAAGCCCAAGGACGAATTCATACCTCCGCAGCCACGGTCGCGGTTATGGCTGAACCCGAAGATATTGAAGTCGACCTGAAACCGGATGACTATCGCGTCGACAAATTCTGTGCGTCGGGCCCTGGTGGACAGCACGTCAACAAAACCGAGTCAGCCATTCGTTTGACGCACTATGAGACCAACATTGTGGTTCAGTGCCAGGACGAAAAAAGCCAACACAAAAATCTGGCCCGTGCCCTCAGAGTCTTAAAGACAAGGATCTACGAAGTAAAACGCGAAGAGCAAATGAAACAGCAGTCGAATGAACGCATGTCGCTCATCGGATCGGGGGATCGCAGCGAACGCATTCGGACTTACAATTATCCACAAAACAGATTGACCGATCACCGCATCAACTTAACCCTGTACAAACTTGATCAAATCATTGGCGGCAATTTGCAACCGGTCTCGGATGCGTTGATCGAATACGAACGATCAACTTTGCGAGATGAAACCGACATCTAATACCAAACCAAGGCATCGGCTAAGAGACCAAGGACGCACGCGATGACAACGAACAGCACGACGCAATCGGAACCGTGGACCATTCTGCGTCTGCTGCAATGGACGACCGAACACCTCAAAAAGACCGGCTCCAGTTCCCCACGTCTCGATGCGGAAGTCCTCTTGGCCCACGCTCGCGGTTGCGATCGAATCCAACTCTATACCGCCTTTTCCGAAGAGCCAGACGAGCCGGTGAAAGCCAAGTTTCGAGAGCTAGTCAAGCGACGAGCAACCGGCGAACCCGTTGCCTATCTCGTCGGCAAAAAAGAATTCTATTCGCTCCCATTTCAAGTTTCGAAAGACTGCCTGATTCCGCGCAGCGAGACAGAGCACGTCGTCATCGAGTGTCTCGACCGAGCCAAAACAATTCTTGCCAGAGATCCTTCGAAGATCTTCAAGATCGTCGACGTTTGCACAGGCAGTGGATGCATCGCGATCAGCATCGCCAAACACTTACCTCAATGCTCCATCAAGGCCATCGACTTAAGTCCAGCCGCGATTGCGATCGCAAACGCAAACGTCGCACAGCATCAACTGTCGGAGCAAATCGCTGTCGTGGAATCCGATTTGCTATCGTCGATCGCGGATTCAAGCGTTGACTTTGTCGTGAGCAATCCACCCTACGTTTCGGAATCCGAGTTTCTGCAACTTGAAAAGTCGGTCCGTGAGCACGAGCCGCGAATGGCGCTTGTGAGCGGAGCAACCGGCACCGAAATCATCGAACGTTTAGCTTCGCAAGCTGCCGATAAACTTGTCGAGAATGGTTGGCTCATTTGCGAACTCTCACCGATGATTGCTGACCAAGTCGAAAGCCATCTCAATGGAACAAGCCAATGGTCAAGTGTTTCGATTGTGAAAGACTTGGCGAGGCTCAAGCGAATCGCTGTCGCCCAACGCAACGCGAAGAGCAGTTAGCCCTACGTTTATCTCCTTACCCTTTCTTTAGTCCACCTTAAAAACAAACTCAGCATGCAAATGGAAAAACTTGTGTCGCTCTGCAAGCGACGTGGATTCATGTTTCAATCCAGCGAAATCTACGGTGGACTCAATGGTTTTTGGGACTATGGTCCGCTGGGTGTTGAGCTGAAACGCAACATCAAAGACGCCTGGTGGCGCGATATGTGCCAGGGGCACAACGAGCTCGTCCAGCCCGAAGGGGCACCTAGCACGTACGAAATGGTCGGCTTGGATTGCACGATCATCATGCATCCGCAAGTATGGAAGTGCTCCGGGCACTACGACTTGTTTCATGACTTTATGGTGGATTGCAAAGTCTCAAAGAAACGGTATCGATTCGATCAAGTCCGAGGCAAGTGGGTTGCTCGCGGCGAACAGAAGATTTTTGTGACGATCATGACCGATGCCGAGTTGGAGCATGAGGAAGTCACTCGCCGCGCCCTGAAGTTCTTTAATTTGCGAAACAAAGACGTTGCCCAACTGACGTACGACGAATCGTACTTGACGCTAGATAAAGTCGCAGCGAGCGAGCGACCAAGCGTGTTGGCGCCTGATGTGAACGAGCTCGGAACACTCACCGATCCTCGCGAGTTCAACCTCATGTTCAAAACTTACGTCGGTGCACTCAGCGGCGAAGAGGGTGCTGCATTCTTGCGTCCAGAAACGGCCCAAGGGATCTTTGTCAATTTCAAGAACGTCGTCGACAGTACACGGGTTCGGATTCCGTTCGGAGTCGCACAAGTTGGAAAGAGTTTCCGAAACGAAATCACGCCTAGAAACTTCACGTTTCGATCGCGGGAGTTCGAACAGATGGAGATCGAGTTCTTTTGCAATCCAAACGAATCACCAAAGTGGTACGAGTATTGGCGCAACCGCCGCATGCAATGGTATTTGTCCTTAGGGTTGGATGGTGAGCGGTTGCGATTGCGCGAACACGACCAAGATGAACTGAGCCACTACTCATGCGGCACGGCCGACATCGAGTACGCCTTTCCGTTCTTGCCCGAAGGGGAATACGGAGAACTTGAGGGGATTGCGCATCGCGGTGACTTTGACCTGCGATCGCATTCCGAAGGAAAACTGGATCCCAAGAAACGTCCACTGGAACTAGAACGTACCGAAGATGGTCAACCGCGGCATCGAGGCAGCGGCAAGGACCTTTCCTATCGCGATGATCTGACGAACGAGCGGTTTATCCCGCACGTGATCGAGCCGTCGGCAGGCGCGGATCGAGCGACGCTTGCGTTTCTTTGCCAAGCTTACCACGAAGACCTGCAACCGGATGAAGATGGCAAGATGCAAACGAGAATCGTAATGCGATTGCATCCGCGAATCGCTCCGATCAAGGCCGCTATTTTGCCACTCGTCAAAAAAGATGGTATGCCCGAAATTGCAAAAGAAATCTACACCGCCCTCAAGCAACGTTTCAACGTATTCTACGACGAGAAAGCCGCCGTTGGACGTCGCTATCGACGGCAGGACGAGATCGGAACACCGTATTGCATCACGGTCGATACGCAAACATTGCAAGACCGCACCGTGACGATTCGCGATCGCGACACGTTAAAGCAATGGAGAATTAAGATCGAGGATTGCGTTAACGAGATAGCATGTCTCGTTTCGTAAACAAGGTTTGCCATCCGTCCTGAAAGGGCAAGTCGCGTGGACGAACAGTATCAACAAGGGGAGTTGTTCTCCAACCAACTTGCGCCCTGGGAGATCGATGCTGCCGCCGAAACCCCATGCGTGTCCGTGGCTTTTCCCGAAGCTCCCTTCGGGCCGTTCGATTATCGCATCCCCGACGAGTTAGGGGGGTTGATCAAGCCCGCCATGCGAGTGATCGTGCCGCTTGGCAAAGGCAACCGCGAGATAGTTGGCTACACGCTCGCCATCCAAATAAGTCATCATCCCAGGGAACTCATCAAGCCGGTGCTGAGAGCTATCGATCCCGAACCGCTCTGCAATGGAAATTTGTTGCAGTTGATTCACTGGATGAGCAAATACTACTTGGTTCCGATTGGCCAGGTGTTCGAAGCAGTCGTCCCGGCCGGTGTGCGAGCAGGCGCGGGAACTCGCAACCAGACGCTTCTAAAACCTTCCTTGAAAGCCAGCGACGATGTTGCGATTAAGGCATTGCCAGTCAAGCAACGTCAAGCCTTGCAGCAATTGATTTTGGCCGACGAACCACTTTCGCAAGATCAGCTCAAACACTTGGCTCAGTGTTCCGACGGTGTGATCAAGAAGTTGCGGGAACTGGAGTTCATTGATTCGTATACCGAACGCGTCATGACGTTTGGAAAGGATGTGCCACTGGAAATTCATGCGAGAATCATGCCACCTGCGCTTTCGTCGGACCAGCGAATCGCATTGCAAACGATTCATGCTGCCATCGATTCAGGCGAGCATGAAACGATTCTCCTGCACGGAGTGACTGGCAGCGGCAAGACCGAAGTCTACATGCAAGCGATGGAACAAGTCGTTTCCTACGGTCGTCAAGCGATAGTGCTTGTACCCGAGATTAGCCTGACACCGCAGACGCGTTCTCGCTTCCAAAATCGATTCGGCTCGGTGGCTGTGTTGCACTCGAACATGAGCGGTCCAGAGCGGCACTATCAATGGAAGCGGATTGCGGAAGGTGCCGTCCAAGTCATCGTTGGGCCTCGCAGCGCCATATTTGCTCCTGCGCCGTATCTCGGGCTGATTATTCTTGACGAAGAGCATGAAAACACGTTCAAGCAGGAGACCATACCGAGGTATCACGCGCGCGATGTTGCCATTCACCGCGCGTCGTTAGAACGAATCCCGCTCGTTTTGGGTTCAGCCACTCCCTCGTTAGAAACATTTCATCGAGCGACTATCGGTCGATACAAGATCGTGACGTTGCCACGCCGCATATTGAATCGACCGTTGCCGGAAGTCACCACGATCGATCTTCGTTCCAATCGCATCGACGTCGATCGCGGCAGCATCTCGCGACCATTGCTGAACGCGATCGAACGGACCATTGCGGAGAATGGACAGACGATACTGTTGCTCAATCGCAGAGGTTTTGCGACTTCGATCCAATGTCCAACGTGTGGTTTTGTGGTCAAGTGTCCTGATTGCGATATGGCCTTAACACATCATCGCGAAGGCAACAAGGCGGTCTGCCACTACTGCGATTACACCATCGCAGCTCCCCAGCTTTGTCAGCAATGTGGCTTCGACTCAATTCGGTTGGCGGGTCTAGGCACACAAAAACTCGAGATGGAGGTTCAGCAGCGTTTTCCAGACGCAACGATTGCACGTATGGATTCGGATACGATGAAGAAACCGGGAAGCCATGAACGCGTTCTCGCGGACTTTCGATCGGGTCGGGTCCAGATTTTGATGGGGACTCAGATGATCGCTAAGGGACTGGACTTTCCGAACGTATTGTTGGTTGGGGTCATCAATGCGGACACAGCCTTGCACTTTCCGGATTTCCGCGCCTCGGAGCGAACGTTTCAATTGGTTACACAAGTCGCAGGGCGAACGGGCCGAGGGGATCGAGGTGGCGAGGTGCTCGTGCAAACTTATTCTCCAGATCATCCGGCCATCATCGCAGCGTGCAAGCACGATTACGTGGCGTTCTCGACTTTCGAGTTGGTTCAACGCGAGCAGTTTGGTTATCCACCGTTTTCTTCGTTGGCTCGAATCATCATGCGAGGTCCCGTTCAACTCGAAGCGGAAGAGTTTGCAGAGGGCATTATCAAAAAAGTACAGATGGAAATCGCGCGTACCAATGCGCCCATTCGTGTTTTGGGACCGGCGCCGCCACCCATCGCAAAGCTGCGAGGGCACTATCGTTATCACGCTATGCTTATTTCCAAAGATGCTGCGGCACTCAATGCAATTTTGGCCCGCGTCCAAGCCACGACGAAACCCGTCGGCGAAAATTTGTACCTAATCGACATCGACCCTGTAGATATGCTTTAGGATCGTTCCAAAGGCATCATAGTACAGGCTGCTAGCGCTGCTAGCCTGTGTTTTGCATGTCGAACCAGGCTGGCAGCGCTGGCAGCCTGTACTACATGGTAGTTTTTTCGCGGCCGATCGCCTAATCGGGAAATTCATTTGTGGTTATCACCATCGGCACTTGGCTCATTCGCTAATCTGCCAACAACAAGGTTTCCTTTGCGACACCGAACGACAATGTGACCGGGTAAATCGAGTCGTTTGGGATGTGTCGATTTCGAGGCGATCTCGATGAGCCTCTCAATCCTTTTCCAATGGGTGTGCCCCATCTCTCGCATGGGCCAGCCCCGCTTGTGCCATAGAATCGTCAGCGCATGTCGAACGACCGGCCAAGGCTCTTCGATGCAATTCCGCAGCGGGATCGAAAATGCATCGCCCGCCAGACCCTTCCGCTCACCCGCGTCTAGTCCCGTTTTCTGCAGCCATCGCTCTGCGAGCATCGTAACGACACTGTGCTCTTTTGCTATCAACTCGCACGCGTGCAGCAAGCGATTATCCAGCGAGTCGGATCCGACAAACATCCGCAATTGAGGCAATAACTCGTTGCGAATTCGGTTGCGAGTGTAATCGTTCGATGCGTTCGACTTATCGGTTTGATACGTTTGATTTCGGCTGGAAAGATACTCCAAAATTTGCGAACGGGCGACTCGCAAGATAGGACGAACCAAATCGGTGGTCGCGTTGATCGGTCGTATCGTTGACATCCCGGACAGCCCGCTCGGCCCGCTGCCGCGGAGCAAATGATGTAGGAATGTTTCGACTTGATCGTCTGCATGATGGGCCAACGCGATCCACCGAGCCCGATGTTGCTTGGCGACATCCTCCAAGAATCGGTGTCGGATGTTGCGAAGTTGGTTTTCGGAGCGACTCGTGGTTTGCTCTAAAGTTGCTTTTTGGCTAGCGCACGTCAGCCCATGTTTGCAAGACAGCGATTCAACGAAAGATTGGTCCGCATCGCTTTCCTGGCCACGAAGTGCATGGTTGAAATGCGCGACAATGGTGCGATCTGGATCCGGTCGCAATTCAACCAATGCTTCCAAAAGTGCCGTGCTATCTGCTCCGCCGCTTACTGCGACAACCACGGTTTCGTGCTGCCAAAGCTCGAGTGGCCACAATTCTAAGATGGCTTGGCGAATAGGTGGGGCTGAATTCATGGAATCGCGATCAATAAGCAGGTTCTCACAGTTTTGCACGAGCATCATTCACACAATAAGCGATTTGGCAACTAGAATATTCGTCCACCATCGCCCTCCTATGCCTCTCCAACCGTAACACTCATGATTTACGAAGCAAATACGCTTGCCATTGCCGTCTTTTCGATCTTGGTTCTCGCCACGTTGGCATTTAGCTTTTATCTCGGGTCCAAGGCGAAATCGAGCCAAGGCTATTTCGCGGCGGGCGGCTCGATTCACTGGTTTGTGAACGGGATCGCGTTCGCGGGCGACTATCTTTCGGCGGCATCCTTTCTGGGCATTTGCGGAATGATCGCTTTCTTTGGATTCGACGGATTCCTCTACTCGATCGGTTATTTGGCGGGTTGGATCGTGGCCCTTTTGGTCATTGCGGAACCCCTGAAACGGCTTGGTAAGTACACTTTTGCCGATGCGCTCGATAGCAAATTTCATTCGCGCGGTATCAAGGCAGCCGCGGGCCTGAGCACGTTGGTCGTAAGTCTCTTTTACCTGATCCCACAAATGGTCGGTGCAGGTGCGTTGGTCAAGCCATTATTGGGTTTGCAGTATTGGCAGGGAGTCGTAATCGTGGGGGCAGTGGTGGTTTTCATCGTTGTGACCGCAGGCATGGTGAGTACGACGTATGTTCAGTTTCTCAAGGGAGGTTTATTGGTCCTCTTTTCATTGGTGCTGACGATCCTCATTCTCTTTCGCGGTCTCGAAGTCACGCCTGAATCGGAACTGGGGAGGACCCAGGTCATTGAGCTCCGCGATGGCAAACGCTTCGTCAATGGTGTTCCTATCGGTTTTGGAGTGGGTGAAAAAAATGTGGAGCCCGTTGGAAAGCTTGTAGAGTTACCGGATGGAAAAACGAAAACCGGCCCATTAGGTCCGATCGCATTCATCAGCACGATCGCAAAGTCGAAAATCGAGGTCACTACGAATCAGAAAGAAAAGAATGGAAAGCAAACGATTGTTCCGAATATCGTCGATGGCAAGGACATGCTCTCGCCCGGGAACTTGCCTGCATTTAAGGGGATTCGCACGGACAATTGGGTTGCAAAGCTTGACTTCGTATCGTTGATGGTTGCCTTGTTTGCAGGCACCGCTTCCTTGCCTCATATTCTTATTCGCTACTATACCGTCAAAGATCAAGCGTCCGCCAGGAAGAGCACCATTGTTGGAATCACTTCCATCGGTTTCTTTTACATACTAACGTTGTACATCGGATTGGGAGCCATGGTCAGTGGCAGGCTGGACCCAACGGATAGCAATATGGCGGCCCCATTGCTCGCCAAGAGCTTCAGCAACTTGCTATTCGCGGCGGTATCGGCCATCGCATTTACCACGGTGCTTGGAACCGTGAGTGGGCTCATTATTGCAGCGGGCGGAAGCGTTGCGCACGATATTGTAAGTGGACTTTTTGGATGGAAGCTAACGGACCATCAAACGATTCGCGTTGCCAAGATCGCCTCGGTCGTCATTGGAGCGATCGCTATCCTGCTCGGTTTAGCATTCGAAGGGATGAACGTCAGTTACCTAGTGGGTTGGGCATTTGCGATCGCCGCATCTGCCAACTTACCTGCGTTGCTGATGCTATTGTTTTGGAGGCGGACGACCAAGCAAGGAATCATCGCAGGAGTTTTGGTCGGGTTGAGTTCATCGTTGCTTTGGATCGTTGTGTCCCCAGACATGTTTAAGAACATGTACGGCATGGACATAAAAGATGCGTTCGTACCGTTGAGTCAGCCGGGACTCGTAACGATCCCGCTGAGCTTCGCCGCGATCATTGTGGCATCGCTGTTGACGTCGAAAAGTTATGGGTTGTATAGACAGGAGAGTTAGTAGGTCGTATCGGAAGTCGCCAAGACTTTCGGAATAGGCGTTAATGCCAAAGGAAAGCACGAATTGCAAATGTTACCATCCGATACCGTCCAGAAGATCGCAGACGAACTTGACATATTGCCGGACAATGGGACCGCTTACCTAAATCGAAAAACAGGTGAGGTATACTCGCTGATCGACGATGAGGTTGAGCAATTCGAAGAAATCTCAGACACCGATTCAATGCCTCAATGGCAGCGAGATGAATTGCCAAAAATCCACGAGGTACTTACGGGTGACGATTGGCTTCCATTACCGAACAATTTTGATATTCACAAATGGTCCATCATGAAAGACTTTTCGCATGCGATTGATGATCCGAAACTGCGTGACGAGCTACTCCATGCGATCCACGGCAAGGGAGCGTTTCGCCATTTTGAGCGGATTATCCGAGAACACGACGTCGATGAGCGTTGGTTTCGGTTCAACAGCGAGGCTTTGCAACAAATTGTGGCTGACTGGCTCGATGCAAACGGAATTCTTTACGCGCGCACTGGATCATCCTCGGCGCTGGAATAGCATTGAAGCAAATTCCTTAAGCAAGCCAAAGCGTTTGGGTCGCAAAGTTTAGCCGATCTGCGATAAGGGGCGTTCTTGAATGCCGTCGGCGGCTAGCCAAAAGCAACGGTCTGCCAGCGACTCTGCTTCGGATACGCTATGCGTCACATGCAGTGTTGTAACGCCTGTCGTCTGCTTCACCCGCCTGAGCAACTCATGCATCTCGTACCGCGTCGATTCGTCGAGCGCACTCAGCGGTTCGTCGAGCAGTAGAACAGACGGACGAAAGGATAATGCCCTCCCCAATGCCACTCGCTGCGCCTCCCCTCCGCTCAACCCAACAATCGAGCGACTCAAAAGATGGCCAATGCCAAGCACCTCCGATAGCTCGCGAGTCCGCTCCGATACAACCTCCCTCGAAAGCTTACGTAGTCGCAACGCGAATTCTAAATGCTCGAGCACCGAGAGCTTCGGAAACAGGGCAAGATCCTGAGGGACATACCCAATTTCTCGGTCCGCTGGCGACCACCTTGTCACGTCCCGTCCATGGATTAGCACTTGACCCACCGCGACGCGACGCAACCCGCAAATACTCTCCAGCAGCGTGGTCTTGCCTCGCCCCGACGTCCCCATCAACACGGCATACTCGCCCGACAGTATCTGGATCGAAATATTCGGCAGCACAAAAGAACCGCTTTTGACCGTAACTCCCTTAAGTTCAATCACGAGTTTAGCCCCGTTCCCAGCACTCGTAAAACCACAAGCACAACGACCGCGAGCATCACCATCAACAAGGATACCGCAACGGCCGCATCGAGGTTGCCTATGCTCAATTCCAGAAAAACGGAGGTTGAAAGAACTTCGGTTCGCATGCGTGTCGTTCCCGCAAAAACCATGATGGGCCCAAACTCGCCCAAGGCGCGAGCCCAAGCAATCGTAAAGGCTGTCACGATCCCACGGCTGGCTTGCGGTAATGCGATTTGCCAAAAGGCTTGGCCTCGGGTGCACCCAAGTGTTCTTGCAACTTCCTCCGCCCGCGGGTTCATCTGATCAAAAGTGACACGCATCGTCCGAACCGAAAACGCGCAAGCCACCGAAAACTGCGCAAGGACTACCGCTGGCCATCGATACGTCACAGGGAATCCAAGACCATCCCGCAACACGCTTTCCAACTGCCAGCCCGCGATCGGTTGATGAAACAGGATCAACAAACTCAAGCCCAACACCAACGGGGGCAAAACAATCGGAATATCGACCAGCGTGTCGATTACCCAACGGCCTCGAAAGGAATACCTCGACAGCAAATAACCAAGCGGCGTCCCAACCCACACGGAAAGAATAGCCGCGACCGTGCATGAAAAAAGAGTCAGTTGCAGGGCTGCTCGAATTTCAGGTTTAGCTAACGCTCGATAGAATTCGCTAGGGGACGTGAACATCACGTCTGCGACCAGCAGCAAGACGATCAGCAAAATGAATGTGGCGGAGATACCTCCCATCACAAGAAAAAACAACGTATCCGAACTACGTCTGGAGCGCCAAGGGTTTCTCGCATCCATTTAGTTTCGATCCATCGGCTTAGGATCTTGCCATTGAAAACCTTCGTCCAAGAAAATCTCTTGAGACTCTGCTGAACACAGCTTGAGAAACAACCGCTCGGCCAATTGAGCATGCGATGAACCCTCTGCAACGGCGAAGGGTTGAGTTGCCACCGAACAGGAAAGCCCTTGAATCCGGATCGCATCCAAATAGTCCGCAGCACCGGCTGCATTGCTCAAATAGGCAACCGCCGCATCCAACGAACCTGCTCGCAATTGGTTTACCAGCATATCACCTGTCGGAGTTTGCACGGTTACATTCTCCATGACTTCACGCTGCAGGCCGGCTTGGCGAATCGTGTTTTGCGTGAGCCATCCCATCGCGCATTGCTTTTCGTGACCAACCCCAACTCGCACCCCCTTTTTTCCAAGATCGCGTAGGGACTCGATGCCGAAAGGATTTCCTTTTTGCACCAAGATTACCAACTGATTCGTCGAAACGTCGACCGGCTTTGGGAAAAGATCGGGGACTTGTTGCATGAATTCGCGGTCGCACGCAAAGTATGCATCTGGATGTTGTCCGGCTTTCATCTGGGCTACCAAAATCCCGCAGCCATTATAGACGCGTGTAACTCGCACCCCTTCGCGTTTCTCAAAGTCAACCAACGACTCCTCGATGGCTGGTCTTAGCATCGAACCTGCAAAAATCGACAGCTCCGGCACTTCGCTCCATACGTCTCCATTCAAAACTTGAAAGCCATGGGCTGCATAATTCTTTAATCCCCGATCGCGAGCGGCAACGAATCGAGCGAAATGAAGCGCCGCTTGAGGTTGCTTCGAGCCAGCGAGTACCGACAAAGAGACATGCGAGACGAGTCCATCTAATTCCGCAAGCTCAATGCTCTCCAATTCAGGATAGGACTTCAGCACAGCGTCATACACGATCCCGGCATCCGCAGAACCGACCACTAGGTCATTCGCGACATCGGTAACCGTGGTCCGAAACGTGGCGGTTGCTCCCTCCAGCCCGGCCCAAAGATTCCGTTCCGAAAGCAACTCGCGAGTCAACTTTCCGATCGCGGATGAATCGGGACTCGATTGCACAACTCGCAAATCCTTGCGTATCAAATCAGCAAACGCGTGAACGCCTTTGGGATTACCGCGACGGACCGCCACGACCCCACGCATGGTTGCAAGCGGCAGGACTTC
>CAMBSL010000137.1 GCA_945870455.1 Pirellula staleyi DSM 6068
GACGACAAGTCACTTCTTCGAATCCCATTTCGGTATCCAATTTTTGGAATCCGATCGCGCGGTCGTCAGATACTCGCCGATCGTCGCCGCAACTGCAGGGTTCATGCTGGCGATGTTTTCTTTTTCGGCAGGATCCGAACGCAAATCAAAAAGCGCGATCGGAGAATGTGCGTTTCCGCTTCGAATGCCCTTCCAACGACCTTGGTAGAGTGCCGCTTGTTTAAAGCCCCCTTCATGGAACTCCCAATACAGGAACTCATGACTTTTCTGAAGATTGGATTGGCCGAACAAAGTTGGCGAAAAACTGATTGAATTGCACCCGTCGGGAGCCTTGCCGCCAGCAAGCTCAGCTGCGGTCGCCATCCAGTCTCCAAAGTACGCGACGTGATCGGTTGTCGTTCCGGACTCGATGTGGTTAGGCCACCAAGCAATCGCAGGTACACGAATACCTCCATCGGTCAGGCTCCGTTTGATGCCCGAAAAGGGGCCCGATGGGTGAAAGCGATCGAGATTGTGATTGCTCTCGTTGTGAGGTCCATTGTCGCTGGTGAAGATCACCAATGTCTTGTCCGCAATGCCAAGCTTCTTTAATGATGCGAGCATGCGACCCACGTAATGGTCCATCATAGAGATCATTGCCGCTTGTCCTTTGTCAGGATTGGGCCAGTCCTTGTCTGCATAAGCTCCGTAACTGGGTACTTCGGCTCCATCCTTGAGCTCGCGAGTTCGCTCGTTGTTCGCATGTGGAATCACCATACTCCAAACCAAGTAGAACGGATTCGACTTGTTCTGCTCTACAAATTGCAATGCTTCATCCGCGATCACATCGTCCGCGAATTGCAACGCCTCGATTGCGTACCCCCCGCCGCTGTCGCCGACTGGAATAATCTTGTTCGGCAATGAAACTTTGGCCTCATTTCGCCATAGATAATCGGGGAAATGATTGTGCGCATGATTTTGATTCAGAAAACCGAAAAAATAATCAAAGCCCTGCCTGCGAGGGAGACCGCTTTCCGCCTCACCTTGGTCTCCAAGCCCCCACTTTCCGGTAAGCGCTGTCCGATATCCAACGTCATGAACGACTTTCGCAACGGTCACGTCTTCTGGCTGTAGTGCTTGAGCTTTGGGGTTAGTTTTACCGGCGTTTCCTCGAACGCGCGTGCGGCCATGGTGTTGTCCTGTCATCAATACGCTTCGCGACGGAGCACATACCGTGGCGCCCGCATAAAACTGGGTGAACCTCATTCCCTCTGCAGCCATTCGGTCGAGATTGGGCGTTTGGATGACTTTCTGACCATAACATCCTAAATCGCCGTACCCAAGATCATCGGCCATGATCCAGATCAAATTCGGGCGATCTTCGGCAGTCAAAAACGAATTTGAATTCAACGACATCGCAAGTACGAACCAAGACACCAGCACCACCCGTGCAGTCGCTCTTTGGCATACCGACTTCAGCGATAATTCGATCCAGTCGCCACGAAAAGTGGCTCTCGGAAGGGAACGGCAATTCGACATACATTTGACTCAATGTTACGAAAAAATCTCGGGAGGCAGGATCGGTATTCTACAGACTCTATGGTGTAGCTGCCATAAATTCGCAAGTTTGCCAGCTCACAAGCGGGCTGGTTGGATCAATGTGCGGACCAGGCACAGTGGTATGGTACCCGTTGTCGCGCATGTGCCGCTCAGAAGGATAGACTGACCGCCTGGCAAGCTGAATGCGCAAGCTTTTGCCGGGATTCCAGGCGGACGGCAAATGAAATGTGCCTACTACTTTGACCTTTGAAGGCTGTTTCCCATAATCGCGTTATCGGATTTCACTAACAAATTTTTGAGTTTTACATAGTGATTTCAACTTCGGAACACGATTCGCTCTGGGCCTTCCATCAAGTTGAATCGCTGTAGCACTAGCGGCAGAGCGCACCCTTTGAAAGAGAACATTCTATGGCATGGTCCATCAACAAACTGATCTTGGTTCCTTTTGATTTTTCCGAGCATTCTCACTTAGCGGTCGACAAAGCCATCGAACTGGCCACAAGCAATTCACAAATTCATGTTTTGCAAGTCCTGCCTACTTTTATTCCGCTTGCTCCCGAGGGTTTCCCTTTGGAGGCAATCGACGATCAGGTGCGGGTCGAGAACACGGTCAAAGCACTCGACAAGGAATTCGCAGATCCTCGTTACGCAGGTATCCTAAAGGAAGTCCTGGTCGGTGATCCTGGAACGACATGCGCCGAACGCGCAGAAGAAATCAACGCGGAGTTGATTATCGTCTCGTCCCACGGACGGAGCGGAATCAGCCGACTGCTTTTGGGAAGCGTCGCGGAGCGCATTCTTCGCCTTGCAAAATGCCCCGTCCTAGTGATCAAAATTACCTAGTGCGAGCGTGTCGCGAATTGATTTGGCACCAATGCATTGATGATTTCGACCGTGCGGCCTGCTTTTGGGGGCATTGCGGCGACTGGTTAACCGTCATGACCACGCGTTTTGGACTCTACGACAGCGATGCAAGGAACAATTGCAAAGCCTGTTTGTTGGCCGCTACATCGTGCACTCTCAATATTTGAATACCCTGCAACGCTAACGCCATCGAAACTCCGACCGTTCCAAAGCATCGATCTATGTCTTTGCTCCCCAAAACTTTGGCGATAAAGCCCTTGCGAGAGTGCCCGATCAGCAACGGGCGCCCAACTCGGTGAAATTCGCTGGCATGTTTCAACAGCTGCAGATTGTGCTCATGCGTTTTCCCAAACCCAATTCCTGGATCGAGACAAATACGCTCGGGTGCAACTCCTTGTTCGACAAGCCATTGATCTCGTCGCTCCAAATAGTCCAAAATTTCGGAAACCACATCGACGTAAACCGGGTCCTCTTGCATGGTTTGCGGCGTGCCTCGCATATGCATCGCACAGACGCCGACCTTGGACGAGCAAGCCAGCTCGACCATGGCTGGATCGGCTTCGAGTCCCGAGACGTCGTTGATGATTTCAGCTCCCAAATCGATCGCGGCAGACGCAACGCCTGCTTTCGTCGTATCGATCGAGATCGGAATCTGAACTTTGCCTTGCAATTTTTCCAAGACGGGGACAACTCGGCCCATTTCTTCATCCAGCGAAACACTCTGGCTGTACGGTCGCGTGCTTTCACCACCGAGGTCAAGGATGTCGGCTCCGTCGTCCTCTATCCGTCTGGCCTGGTCGACTGCCGCTTGGATCGTAAAGAATCTGCCACCATCGGAAAAGCTGTCCGGTGTGAGGTTGAGAATACCCATGAGCAGCGGCATTCGTCCCAAACTCAATTCGCGAGTCCTGAGCGTCCATCGGCGAGCGGAATTGGGAATCGTGCGTGTAGGCTCAAACATAATTAGGTGTGGGTGGACGGTAGTGATCGAAGTCGATCGATCGAAACCAATCGATGGTCTTTTGAAGTCCCTCGCGAAGTGAAATTTGAGGCTCCCAGTTTAAGTGCCTTTTGGCAAGCGTAATATCGGGACGTCGGCGACTTGGATCGTCAGGAGGAAGTGGTCGTTTTTCGAACGCGACGTTGTTGCCAGTCAGTTCAATGACTAATTCCGCCAATTCCCGAATAGTGAACTCCCCTGGATTACCTATATTCACAGGCCCAATAAAGTTATCCTCGTTGTTCATCATTCGGAAGATACCCTCGACCAGATCATTTCGATAGCAAAACGAACGCGTCTGATCTCCTTCGCCGAAAATGGTGATAGGTTGGCACTGTATCGCTTGGCGAATAAAATTCGAGACCACGCGACCATCGAAAGGATGCATACGCGGCCCATAAGTGTTAAAAATCCGAACGATACGGATATCGACTTTGTTCTTGCGGTAGTAGTCCATGAACAACGTTTCGGCGACCCGCTTGCCTTCGTCATAGCACGATCGGATGCCGATGGTGTTCACATTTCCCCAATACGACTCGGGTTGCGGATGAATCAGCGGATCGCCATAGATTTCGCTCGTGCTAGCGAGTAGGATGCGTGCGCCGCAGCGTTTGGCCATGCCGAGCATGTTGATCGAGCCAACGACTGAGGTCTTGATGGTCTTGATCGGGTTGAACTGATAGTGGCCCGGTGCCGCAGGACAAGCCATATGGTAAATCTGATCCACTTCAAGAAAGATCGGCAAGGTGACGTCATGCCGGATCAATTCAAAATTGGGACGAGACAACAAGTGAACAACGTTGGTTTTCTGTGCCGTGAAGAAATTATCGAGGCAAATTACGTCGTGCCCATCCTCCACAAGGCGTTCGCACATGTGTGAACCCAAAAAACCCGCTCCACCCGTCACAAGAATGCGTTTGATTTTCGTCACAAATCCACCAATGTAGGGGTAAAATGCGGGGTAATCGGTACAGGATAGCGATGTCGAGCGGTAGTTTAGGCTATCGTGCCAAATCGTTGCTTATCGTTTGACAGACCGCTATCATATCATGTGTAGCCGGAAGGGTTCATGAAATCGAACCTCTTCAGGGTTGATTGCGTGCATGGTAGGAACTATTAGGGATGCGCATGCTTCCCAGCTTTAAATCACGTTTCTAGGTAACTGTTTTTCAAGGAGAAGGTTCGCGAATGAAGTCTTTCAAATTAGGTTTGATGGTTTTGGCTCTTGCCTCTACCGGTTCGATGTTGCGTGCAGACGACGCCAAGGGCAAATGCGATGGCGTTTGTGCTAAAGATGGATCGACCTGCCCAGTGACCGCCGGGCTGGCAAAGCTTCCAAAGATTGCTTACATGGTCGGCGACCAAGCTCTTTGCTGCGAAGAATCAGCCAAGGCTACTGCTTTGGCTGCAAAAACCAAGTTGGTATATCTAGTCGGGACAGAGAAGTTCGATTCATCGGACAAAGCATTTGTTAGTCTAGTAGATCAAACAGAAAAGTTTGTAAGTTCGTTTGCAACTCCTAGCACTTGCAAAATCTCAGGCGCCACGACGGTTGCTGGTGAAACAATGACTTGCTCCGTGAAAGCGGGCGAAGTTGCCAGCAAAGTAAAGAAAGCCATGGACAGCGTTGCGATTTCGTACAAGGTTGGCGAAAAGAGTTGCAGTTGCCCAGTCGAAGCCAAGGCTCTCGCTGCTGACAAGAAGCTCAAGACGTTGTTCGTTGTCGACAAAGAAGAAACCGAATGTGAACAAACAGCGAGATTGAACTTGGCAATTGCTAAGTACAAGGCAGCATTGATGGCAATGGTTCCGGAAAAGACCGAAGCCAAAGTTCAGTAATTGAAACGAGCTCTTAGGACTTCAGATGTTTCATTTAAAAATCCAAGCAGGACGGGCTCATTTGCCCGTCCTGTTTTCTTTCAGCCATAGCCCGACACGTTTTAAATGGGTTCGAGCTTCCATGCGGTGCTTTTTCAATCCGCATCAACGGAAGCCCCTCGTTTTCTGCGATTCCGCTTGCAAGTCAGGCTGGGGCGATCCGGAGAAAACCAAGAAAAATTTGGTTGAAAGTTGTTGCAGGAATCGGATTATCAGTGATAGTTTTTCTTGATCGTTATGCTTGACGCCGATGTTCAGCGACAAAGTTTGACCGTCGAGGGTCTAGCCACCAAGAATTAGGCGCATAGAACAGAGTTTTAATAAGAGATAAGAGCAATGGAAAAACTGATCCGTGGGATTGTCGACTTTCGCGACCGCCTGTTGCCGCAATACGTTGATCGATTCAAAGAATTGTCGAACCGTCAAACACCGGACACTCTGTTTATCAGTTGTTCTGACAGCCGCGTTGTCCCTGACCTGCTGGTCTCGACCGACCCTGGTGATCTGTTTGTGATGCGCAATGTGGGGAATCTTGTTCCTCCCGCGACGGTCACCGGGGATTCCACCGGAGATGTCTCTGAAGCGAGTGCGATTGAATATGCGATCCTGGTGCTGGGTGTGAGTTCGATTATTGTGTGCGGTCATTCGGAATGTGGAGCGATGAAGGCGGCGCTCACATCAAGTACTCCCAACGAGGCTCCAAACTTGGAAAAATGGCTACACCATGCGACCTCCGCCGTTTTTCGACTGGATCAGGAAGGTCCCCTCGACAAACGATGGGAACCCCACAATCAATTGTCACAATTAAACGTCCTGGTCCAACTGGAACATCTGAATACGTATCCGATCGTGGCTGATCGAGTGAAAGAGGGAACATTGCGAATTTTTGGTTGGTGGTTTGAGATCTCGACCGGAGAGATGTTCGCGTACAACAAGGGGCGTCGCCGATTCGAAGTTATCACCGATAAATCGGCCGAACGGATCATTTCGCAAATGAAGACCAAGCCCAAATCCCTACCGAAATCTGAGAATCATTAGTCGGATTCCGAGGGAAAATAACGCGATGAAACCACTACCACTCAACGACTTATGGACTGACGTCATACCGCGTGACCCCGAAATGCGGCAGTTCATCTGGCAGGTTTCGCTGACAACTACCCCCTTTATACTCATCGCCTGCTTCTCGTTGATTTTTGATTGGGTAACCCGTTTTCCGGTGGAAATCGGTGTGACAACCTATGAAGTGGGGGGAGGAGTCCTGGGGGTGTTCCTCGCACTTCGCACCAATTCCGGCTACGAGCGATGGTGGGAAGCCCGCAAAGCCTGGGGAGGGATCACAAATCAAAGCCGCAGTCTGGCCACAGCAGGACTCGCATACGGACCAACGCCGCAATGGAAAACAGAACTGATCCACTGGATTATTTTATTCGCCCACGCAACTCGCCATCACCTCCGCGGCGACCAGGATTTTCCGGAATTGCGAGGACTCTGCCCTGCGGACACCGTAGAGCAATTGATTCGCGAAAGCCATCGCCCCGTCTTCATCTCCCTGAAAATTTCGGAGCTCTTGCAGACAGCGGCCGCTAGCCCAGGATTTCCTTCCGTGGTGTTGATGCAAATGGAACGGGATCGAATTTCGCTGATCGATTACCTGGGGGTGGGTGAACGGATTCTCAGCACACCCGTCCCCCGAGCCTACACAATCGTGATTCGACAGTTTTTGGTCCTCTTTCTCGCGGCATTCCCGTTTGGAATTTTACAAAAAGCGACCTGGTTAACCCCCTTTATCACCGCCGCGATTGCTTTCCCAATGCTCGCCTTGGATGAAATCGGGACAGAACTGCAGAATCCCTTTGCAAAAGAAAACGTTCATCAACTTCCGCTGGACTTGTTTTGCCAGAACCTCGAAGGATGTTTGCGAGATTTGCTGGAAACGACTTCCGAGCAGATCCACATGCGATGACATTTTGGTTTGCGGGTAGTGGCATCAAAGCAGGAACGAGTGATGGAGCGTCCGATGAAGTTTGCCATAAAGCGGTTGCAATAGAGTCAGTGTGTGCACGATTTGTACGCGACGATCTTGCATTTGCTGGGACTCGACCACGAGCGACTGACTTTTCGCCACAACGGCAGAGATTTCCGATTTACGGATGTCGAAGGGAGATGTCATACGCGAATTGGTGTCTTAAGGTTGTTAAGATTCCTTGGGTCTCAAAATTGGTTCGGTTTGGCTTTGAAAGAAATTTGCTATGCATTACTTAGGTCTCTTTTCGATCCTGGTATTTGTTTGCGGTCACATATCGGCTGCAGAACCGAGTCAGAAACCCAACATCGTCATTTTGTACGCGGATGATATGGGCTACGGAGACCTTGGTATTCAAAACCCGGACTCGAAGATCCCGACACCAAACCTTGACCGGCTCGCTCAAGAAGGAATGCGCTTCACAGATGCCCACAGTTCGTCTGGAGTTTGTACACCTAGCCGATATGCCATGCTGCATGGACGTTATCATTGGCGCAAGTTTCATGGGATCGTGAACTCATTTGATCAACCGGTGCTTGATGAGGATCGCACGACGCTTGCCGAGCTACTCAAAATGCAAGGCTACAAGACCGCATGTATCGGCAAGTGGCATCTCGGTTGGGATTGGAATGCGATCAAAAGGGCCGGTGTAGTCCCAGCACAAGGCGAAAACAAAGATAAGGTTGGATACTCGCCTGGTGACTTTGATTGGAGCAAACCAATTCCTGGAGGCCCGCTTTCACATGGTTTCGACTATTACTTTGGCGATGATGTCCCAAACTTTCCGCCCTATGCGTGGTTTGAAAATGATCGAGTCATCACCGAGCCAACGGTGCAATTGAGTACACCGAAAAAGACGTCCGAAGGAGCCTGGGAATCACGTCCAGGGCCATCGTTGAAAGACTGGGATTTTTGGGCAGTCATGCCTACGCTCACCGAAAAAGCTGAGGACTGGATTGCCAAACAAAAAAAAGAGGAGCCGTTCTTTCTGTATTTCCCGTTTACTTCACCGCACGCTCCGATCATTCCGGTACCTGAGTTCGTTGGCAAATCGAAGGCAAACGGATTCGGTGACTTCGTTGTCCAGACAGACGACACAGTCGGCCGTGTGATCGCCGCGCTCAAGAAGCACGGCTTTGCCGACAACACATTGGTGATTTTCAGTTCCGATAACGGCCCGGAACGTTATGCGTATGATCGGATCAAGAATTTCCAACACCGAAGTATGGGGCCATTGCGAGGGCTCAAACGGGACATTTGGGAAGGTGGCCATCGCGTCCCCTTGATCGTTCGGTGGCCCGGATTCGTTCCTCCCGGCAAAGTTAATTCCGGGCTTATCAGTCAGATCGATGTTATCGCAACGATTGCAAGCATCGTCGGTGCAGAGATTCCGGCAGGCTCAGCCGAGGACAGCTTCAGCCAAGTGGGGCTTCTCCAAGGACAATCCGTCAGTGCTCGCGAAAGCCTTGTTCATAACACAAACGCCGACAATTACGCACTTCGACACGGCGACTGGGTTCTTATCGCAGCCAAGACTGGCGGCGTAACCAAAGTTCCGGAATGGTTCGACCAAGCCAATGGCTACGCTCCGAACAGCCAACCGGGCGAACTCTACAACCTCCGCGAAGACCTTTCGCAAAAACGAAACCTCTATGCTGATAAGCCTGACAAGGTGCAGGAGCTAACCAAGATCCTCAAAGAAATCCGAGCTAAAGGACAAGTGCGGTGACATCAGGAAGCGGGGCGAGGGGAGCAAGAAAAATCAGAAGACTAAGGATTCAGATGCCGATGAAAAAACTCCCAACGAAGTGAGCCGTAGGTGCTGCCAACGCCGTGTTGGAACTCGGGATAGATCATCATCTCAAAACGCTTGTCGCCATCATTCAATGCTTTCGAGAGCTGCCATGTGTTGGCTGGATGCACGTTATCGTCGATCAAGCCTTGCACGAGCAAAAGTTTGCCCGTTAGATTTTTCGCCAGCTCGACGCAAGAACCTTCAAGATATCCTGAAGGATTTTCTTCGGGAGTGCGCATATATCGCTCCGTATAAATTGTGTCGTAGTTTTTCCAGTCTGTAACAGGGGCTCCAGCCACACCCGCTTGAAATACATCTGGGTATTTAAGGAGAGCCAGCGCGGACATGTACCCACCGTAGGAGTGGCCATAGATACCGACACGCCCGCCATCAATGTAAGGACGCTGCCGCAAGTACTTCACGCCGTCGGCTTGGTCGGCGATATCGGGACCACCGAGTTTTAAATACGTCGCGCTTTCAAATGCTTTGCCGCGACCGACGGTGCCACGATTTCCAATCTTGACTACGATAAAACCCAGCTCGCAAATCGCATTGGCTGCTTGATAACGATTGCTGATTCCCTGCGAAGCTGGCCCACCATACACGTCGACGAGCAGTGGATATTTCTTGCTCGAGTCAAAATGCGAAGGCTTGTGCAACGTACCGTAAATGGTTGTCCTGCCGTCGTCGGAAAGAAAAGAAAAGAGCTCGGGTGGCTCTAGCTTGAGTTTTTCGGATTCGGCCGTGTTGCCCGTCGCTATCACTGCAATCTCTTTGCCATTCTCGTCATAGACGACGCTGCATGGAGGCGTATCAAATTGTTCGCGGGCTGCCAGTACGAATCGATTGTCAGGCGAAATGTTGAAGGACGTGTGATTCAGTGGTGAAGATGTTACTCGCCGATGGTCGGTGCCGTCGAGTCTGGCTCGATGCAGTTGAGCATTGTACGGATTCAAGTCGCTGAACGCGGTATAGTAAACGAACCCTTGTTCTTCATCGACCTTTTCAATCGCGCCGCAGGCATACTCCTGAACTTGTGAGATCGGATTCAGCAATCGACCGTCGAGGTGACGAAGCTGAAAATGCTTCCATCCATTTGCCTCGGTCTCCCAAAGGAACCTTTCACCATCCGAGAGAAATTGAATCTTTGGAGCATTGTTTTGCCAGGTTGCTTGACGCTCCGAAACGACAACACGAACCTTCAATGACGACACGTCGATCGCAAGCAGGTCGAGAACATCCTGCCGTCGATTCGTTCGATTGACGAGCAGCTCTTTGCCATTCGGCGAAAATCGGATTGCGAACAAATATTGAGTCGGCTCACCATCGATTTGGATCTCTTTGGCTTCCTTGGCTGCACAATCGTAAATCCAAAGTGCGACGCGAGGATTTGAGTTGCCTGGTTTTGGATAGCGAACGCTTTGGAGCGATGTATACGTCGAGGTGTTGTCAAGTGTCAGATGGTAGTCTGTCATGTTTCGTTCATCGACTTCATAGTAGGCTAACAAAGAGCTATCGGGCGACCACCACATTGCATCATTTTGATCGAGCTCTTCTCCGTAGACCCAGCAACAAGTGCCGAACCGAAGACGATCACTGCCATCCAAAGTCACTTGCGTCTTTTCGCCGGAATCAGGGTCAATGGGCTCCAGCCCAACATTGAAATTTCGATAGACTGCGTTCCATTTTCCATCTGGGGATGTTGCCGTCTCACGCTGCTTGGCTCGGCCGACAGGTGCTCGACCGTTGGGTGGGCGCCGTCTCGCAATCGGTGCGGGGACCTCTTCGACTTTTGGATTGTCTTCCGAAACGGATGTTGCCAAAGTCGAAAGGTCCAGCTTCATTTGCTTGCCGTCGAGGGTATACGAAAGAGAGCCCCCATCGTCTGACCACTTCGCATTCTCGACGCGACCGCCCCCCGATAGTTCTCGGCGTCTTGCCGAGATCTCTTCGTAGCGTTGGTACCCCGGAAGTTGTTTGAATGTCAACTGGCCAAAGGCATACGAAGGACTAAGGCTGACCCATATGCACAACAGAGCAAACCCACAACCGGGAAGTGCGAATCGAATCATGGGTATTGAGATTTTCTTAAAAGGTTTTGTTGGAATGAAAAACTAGCTACTAGCAGTCACTCGAAACAAAAGTACGTAGATCAAAACACCAAACAAAATCAACGAGACCGCACCGAGCAAGATAACTGCGGTAAGTTGCTGACGGCGTTTCTGCTCGCGTTTCTTCTTAACGAGACCACTTGCTATGGTTCCAGTCGGCTCAAGGCTGAGTACGTCACCCACGTTTATCGTCGTTTGCTCACTGCCTGCCATGCTGGCTTCCAAGCTGGCAGGTGGCTTTCGCGTGACTGGTGAAACTAACTCAGGAATCAAATCGGTTGCAGCCTGCCATTGCGGCATTCCCTCACACCACAAGAACGAGTCTGAGGTCACACGTCGCTCTGCAATCCACTCCATCAGCAATTGTGGCGAAGCAGGCCCAAACTGGCCACCGCTAGGGGGCCTTACAAACCATTTTGCGTCCAAAGACGCACTCAAGGCGGCCGGCATTTCTTTCTCTGAGAGGGCCGGCACGTTTTTGTCGATGGGCGTTAGCGTTTGTGGATCGACATTCGATTGCTTTTGGCTGGCGGCCGTGGCTTTTTTGCGTCGCGTAGATTTATCCGTACTCGTTTTAGTCGGAACATCCGTTTCAGTGGAAATCGCACTGGATGACTTTTTCGACGTTTTGGCAGTTTTCGATGGCGTCGAAAAAGTGAGCATGGCATCAGGATTCACGGGTGAGTCATCCAATGCTAACGAGTGCGAAGCATCCTGCAACGGGATGCGAAACGGCTCTTTGCACTCAGGACAACGCCCTCGCTTTCCTCCTTGAAAGTCTTTGACGTGGAGCGAGTGGTTGCAATGATGGCAAGCAAAATGAATTCCCATAGTCGTAGTTCTCCGATATAGGATCGTTATCGATAAGTTTCGTGGCACTTGCTGCACGCTTGGTCGACACGTCCGACAGCCGTGCGAGCAAGTTCTGCATCCTTGGAACGGACCGCTTTGGATATTTCTTGTGCTGCCTTGGTCATCGTTATCGCGTATTCCGCGTACTGCTTATCATCTGCGTCCGTCATTCCAGGTAGTTGGATGACTTGACCAAACATAGCAAGCAATTCAGCATACTTCATGATTTCGTCTTGGCTGTCACGAAACTTGGCTTCGCTACTGGTCGATGGAGCGAGATGCTCTCGCAGCGCCCATTCCATTATCTGCATTGTCGGACCTCGGTCGGCCGTATCCGCCCAACTCACTTCGTCCGCGTTTCCGGAAATCTTGGTTCCTTTTAACATCGTTTGCAAATCTGCTTGCCGTTGTTTGGCTTCGTTGAAAACAGGTTGAGTACCCACTTTGCAGTTTGCGGCGACACGAGCAAAAATCCGTTGCGCGAATGCAGCAGAGGGTTGCCACCGAATCTCTTCCGGGTATTGAGCAATGACGGCCATGGTCGCGGCAAGCAAAGTGAACTCACGTCGTGTTTCCACCACGCCACCTCCGGCAAACTTGGCAGGCGTTGTGAGCATGCCATCGAGCCGAGTTGCCGACTCCTTGACCAAATCCTCAATGGTAGAGCCATTGATCAGATTTTTCCAAATCCCATTCCCCGTCTCGGAGGGCATTTCCGCATTATCCTCCTTCGTGCCCAGGGTGTTCGGCGATGTGCTTTTCGCTAAAAGGGATTGAGAATCTGGCATTTCGCCTTGCAGTTGTCCAATTGCATCGGCAAAGAATGTACCCGCGAATTCGTTGGATTGAAAATTGGGTGGAGATGCCCTGGTGTGCCGTTTGACGGTTCGCTGCGCGATCACGGTTGAACCGAGGATCAGCGAACAAAGCATCCATCCGAAAACGACTCGTAGATTCATTGATAATTCCGAAACAGGCGGATAAGCACCACTATGCACGAGGCCGTTCTCTATCTTACTCTTCTAACGCCATCGGTGCCAATTGGCTGCTCAAGGCTCTGACGATAATACTTGAGGCCGGGGATAAAGAAACTAGTACCTGCGACGATTCCAAAGATAATATGGGCCACGTCGGGGAAAGCAAGCATCAACCCGCTGGCGGCGAACAAAAAAAATGCCTGAATATAAAACACCCCACTCAATATTCCGGCTTTGATTAGGAAAACCATTCCCGTCATCACCGCGACGAGCGGCGTCAGTGTCAGCGGATCTAAACCCAATCCTGACTCAATGGGGAACAAGGCTGCAATACCGATCATGCTCGCACCCCAAACGTGCGCGATTTGACGTTCGACAAAGGTGACCGGTCCCATCCGACGTCGCAACGCCCAAAAGACGGCGGCCCACGCTCCAAGCCCAACTGTCCATAATAATCCGTAGGGCCACCGACTCTCGGTGTGGTTCCAATGCAAAGACTCGGTAAACGAACATAAAATGATGAGCACCAAAGAGTGCCACATCCACAACAACCCCCAATTCTCAAGGATGGGCGCATGATGCGTTTCGCGAAAAAACCTTGCTAGCACTTGCGCAAATTGACCGGACCTGGCTGCAATAGGCTCGTCATTCAAAAACGCTCGCAGGTCGTCCGCCAGGAAGCCCGCGCTCGCATATCGCAAATCAGGCGGTTTTTGCAAACAGCGCACGACAATCATTTCAAGATCGCGGTCTATTCGCGGGTCGATGTTGCGAGGAGGTGTTGGATCCTGCTCAAGAATCTTGAGCATCAGGTCGACAGGTGATTTTGCAACGAGGGGCGGTCGCCCCGTCAACGCATGATACAAGACAGTACCAAGACTATAGATGTCCGAGGCGGGGCCTATTGGCCCCATACGACCGCTCGCTTGCTCTGGGCTCATGTAGTTTGGAGTTCCCAAAACGACGCCTGTTCTTGTCAACGACTCAACGTTATCCGTTTGCTTCGCCAGCCCAAAATCCGTTAATTTGGCACCGCCAGTTTCATCGATCAGAATGTTCGACGGCTTGATATCGCGGTGTACGACACCCGAATCGTGTGCGAATTGTACGGCTCGACTTATTTGTTCAAGATAACCTGCGGATTGGCGGTGCGTCACCATTCCCGATGCCATCAGATCCGATAGCGTTCGGCCACGTATGTATTTCATGGCAAAGTACGGGCGACCGTCGATTTCACCCACATCGTAAACCGGCACTATTCCAGGGTGTTCCAGTTTCGCTGTGGCCTGCGCCTCGGCAAAGAATCGTTGCTTCTCTAGCACCGTTGCAAGTCGGTCACGAAGAATCATCTTGATAGCAACTTCGCGGTTCAAGCTCACTTGAGTCGCGCGATAGACGATCCCCATGCCGCCCCGCCCAACCTCTTCGAGGAGTTCATAGTCCCCCATGGTACAAGGCAAACTCATTTGCCATACGCCCGACCCAGGTTTGGCGTTCGCGTCATCGATCGCTTGGCCTTCTGCACCGCCGACGGCATCCGTTATCAACACGGTTCCCCAGAGCAACATCAACTCCGAAGCGTGCTCGGGGTGTTGACGACATATTTCTCGGATATCGACCGCCTGGCCTTGTTGCATTCGATCCGTCAATTCGCAAACCAGCAACGCTAACTTTGCTTCCGACTCTGAGATCGGTTCATCGGATTCGAAACCTTCGTCAACCTCATTCGGCAAAAACGGTTCCAATGCAGCATTTTTTTGTGATATCGAAGCGTCCATCGGGATCATTCCTGCAGATCCTTGTGGAGAGTTGGCAAGCCTTCGATGACCTCGCGCAATCGTTTCAACGCACGCAAATAACGCATGCTAGCCGCAGGCTCGGTCAATCCCAAAGACTGCGCAATCTCTTGGTTATTGAGTTGTTCGTAATGACGCATGAGGATGATTTCACGATCGTTTTCGCGAAGCAACTGAACAGCCGATTCAATCTGTTCGGCTAATTCCCGTTGCGTCGC
>CAMBSL010000138.1 GCA_945870455.1 Pirellula staleyi DSM 6068
ACGTCGGGTCGCTCGCCACCACCTTGCTCGCCAGCGACCATGCGGTTTCGAGATTGCGATTGCACTTCGCTGCAAACCAAGCCGTGTTGTTTCCAATCAATGGATCGTTCGGGAATTCCTTCAGATGGTTCAGCATGGGTTGGTAATAGAGATTGAACCAACTGTCTGCAAAGTCTTTTCCAAAAGCTTTCTCCGCGAAAGGAATGACAACGATCGGCATGTCGATTTCTTGAGGTGTACAACGATGAACGACGCGATAAAGCGTATCGGCTAACTCGCGATTATTGTTTGCGATCGCTTCTAAAATAAAGGATCGAAAAGCTCGGGTGTATGAAATCTGCAGCCGAACAAAATCGTTTCTTTCGTTGGGCCAATAGAATTTCACGCGTTCTATCGTATCGATGCGAGCAAACTTCGCTGCGGCACTGGCTTGTGATAGATCGGTATTTGCAGCTTCTCCAAATTGCAGCGTCAGACATCGGACCGCATCCAATCGGACCGGATCCAAATCATAGTTGCGCCACCAAAGTTGCTCGATCAACAGTTGCACTTCGCGTCGAACCGGCAAAAGAAATAACGATCGATCCGACATGTCCCCACGGTTGTTGCTAACCGACGACACGCCCTGGATGAGATTGCGCTCCATCTCGCTATATCGTCCTACCTTGTTCAAATTGTCTGTGCAATCAAGCAGCAACCCGAGGTCTGTCGCATTCCTTTGAAACTCATTGCCTAAAAGACTGCATGCAGCATCCAATTCGCCTTGCTTGACCAAGTATCGAGCTTTCGCCTGAGCAACTGATTTGCCGGTTGGATTCAGATCGAGTGTCTCAATTGCCACCTGAGTGTCGCCGAGAGAGTCAAACAACTCGGACAATTCGAAGGCCAAACTGGTTGTGGATTCCCACTTTCTTTTGGCTTTCGACAGGATGCTTTGTCGCAAATCCTTGAGCACACGATTGGAGATCCACCCGCTCGGCAAGCGACCAGTGTGTAGATCCTCAAGTTGTTCCATGGCTTTTGAAATGGCGCGGCTCGTGACTTCTTGTTTATTAGAATTGGCTGTATCCACTTCGGAATTGATCGCCAGTTCCAATAAAGTTTCGAATATTTTTTCGGCGGCAGTTGGAAACTCAGGAAAGAAATCGCTGAAAGGGTTGGTCGCAGTCAATTGATCCCGTATCGCATTCGTTGAGGATCTTGGCTTGGTTCGCCGAGATTCACGCACCAAAAACTCGGTCCAGTTATGAATGGCTTTCTTACGTTCGTTCCTCAACAACCATTGTCTCAAAAGAGGTGCCCAAGCCGAAACGCCGTGTGCACCTTCGAGCTCTTTCGTTTTCTGAATCAAGTAGTCGTCGATGAGTTTACCTTGACTGGTGAGCCCGATTTGAAAGAACAAGTCTCCAATGTCGACAATGGCGAGCTCCTTTAACTTGACAGTCTCCTCGTCGGCGAGGTCGCCTGCTAGCCACTTATCGAATTCGCGATTTTCAATCCATTTGGAAACGGCTTCCAGCGACAGATTTTCTAACCCAACAAATTCAAAAGCCCGTTTTACATCCCCTTGCAAACGCAAATTCATGAAAGCGGTAGGTCCCGGCAGTGAGTTAAGGAATTCATCAAATTCAGTCGTTCGGCCCAACGCCAACGCCAACAACGCGTTTCCGTTGGCAGAAATTGGAGAGTCTGCGATGGGAAGGCCATTTCGGGTCTTGGGGGGCGTGATTCCTGGTTTCGCCGGTTGCTCCAAAAGGGCCTCCGCTTCATCCAACCTACCTAAGGTTATCAATAACGCTGCCTTTTGCTGACCGAAGTTTTGCGAGCCTGATATTGGGATTCGGTTTTCGTTTAATGCCAACCATTCGTCCCAGCGATTCGCTCGAAGCAAGATTCTCTCAACATAATTGAGGAGCGGACCGCTGCTTGCCATCTGGACCGCTTCCTCGATTTTGCCGTCCAATTCAAGTCGAGCCACCACCACGCTTGGCAAGTTGGATTGTTCGTCGACGCTCCACTCTTGAGGCAATCCCAGTGTGCGCCACCATCGGTTCACGTAGACTCGTTCGGTCGGTGGCAGGACCAAGTTCAGAAGCTTGGGAACATAGGCTTCGTTATGGGATTGCCAAGCCCGTTCGATGATCGCTTCAACGCGATTTTCCTCGCCCAGCAATGCTTTCCGTGTGGTTGGGTTAAGCAATCCAAGGAGTTCGATCAGTTGATCCCAAAGCCCTTCCGAGATGAGGCGTTCTATGACGCTTTCATCCGAATTTCTCAATGCATCCAGATCTCGCAACATTGTCAGTCGCTCGGCCGGCGTACCATTCGAACGCCGAAGCCTCAATAGCCACCATGCGATGGCGGAACGATTTTTGTCTTCGCTCTTGGTTTCTTCGGACAACCAATCGTCAACTTCGATGGATCGGTCGCACAACTTAAGAAACGACTCGCGGCGAACGCGAAAACTGGGGTCGGACAACCCATCGAGCCAAACATTAGCTGACCCCAGAGCGTCTTTCGAAACCAGCTCATCACACCAAGCTTTTTGCGTGGAAAATTGGGTGGCCATCGCAGTCACGAGACTTAGCGTTATACCTACGATGGAATGGCATTTACGTCGAACCGGTAAGATCATTAAGCCAAATCTTTTGCGAAAAGCACCAGGCGGTTTGAAATTCACATTTCCTCAATTCTAGCGTGTCCACGAAAAGATCTAGCGCACAATCGCGTTTTTTTAAGGCAACCGACGTGTGGCTTATGAAGACAAAAGAGCTTAAAATGAATGCATCAGCTCCCCATCGTCCTTTCCCTCCCTATCTCTCTTTTAAGAGTCAAGAGCCTTGCATTTATGGGACCCGACCACACCAAGCTCGCGAAGTTTGTCGTCCTTCTTATGCTTCTGCAGTCTCATTTTGCTGGTTCCAGGGCCGCAAATGCTGGAGATGTCGAATATGCTCGCGACGTGAAACCGATTTTGACCAAGTACTGCGTTGGCTGCCACAACGAGACAGACCACGAATCGGATATTCAGTTGCACGACCTAGCGAGCATCATGAGGGGTGGGCCGGATGGGACAATCATTGTTCCCAAAGATCCGGTTGCTTCCCCGCTTTTGAGATTGATGTCCGGAAAACAAGAACCGAAGATGCCGCCCGAAGATTCTCCGCAACCGACCAGTGAGGACATTACCATGATCCATCGATGGATCGAACAAGGAGCAGTGGGCAACGATCAACCCGTTCCCTTAAAGCAGCGGCTTATCGTCAAGTCCGTCCGTTCGTCGAGCGATCTTGGTTCGGCGATCACCTCGATCGGCTTTGTTGGCAACCAGAGGCTTATGCTTGGACGCTACAATGGACTGTCTTTGAAACAAGATCAGTGGAGCAACGCGTTGCCGATTGAGATCGTAGGCAAGGTGACTCAAATTCGCACAACGTCGGATGGTCGATTCACCGTGGTTGTCTCTGGAGTCCCGGGAGTGGGTGGCCAAGCAACCGTGCTTGAGAATGGTTCATCCCCCAACGCAACCAAGGTAGTTCGAGTCATCGAAGGCCACAATGATACCTTGTACACAGGGGTTCTGAGTCCCGATGGTCAGCTGCTCGCGACGGCGGGTTATGACCGCGTGATTATGATTTGGAACACCCTTGATGGCCAATTGCTTCGAAAACTGGAAGGGCATAACGGCGCCATCTACGACCTGGATTTCGATGCCACCGGAAAAATCCTCGCAAGCGCGAGCGCTGACGAAACGATCAAGGTATGGCGAGTCGAGAACGGCGAACGACTTGATACGTTCGGTCAATGCGAAGCCGAACAATACGCTGTTCGATTCGATTCTCCTCGAAATCGAATTCTTGCTGCGGGTGCAGATAAACGAGTACGAGTTTGGAAATTGCTTTCGATGGAAAAGCCTTCGGTAAGTCCAATGCTCTTCGCGGCCTTTGCTCACGAAGCACCAGTGACTTTCATGGCCATGACCGCCGACGGTCAGCTTCTCGCGACAGCCGGCGAAGATAAACAAATCAAATTGTGGAACGCGACGGACCTCTCGCCCCTTGGGCAAGTCGGCAGGGTTGACGATGTCCCCTCTGGCTTGGTTTGGGAACCCAACCAAGCCTCGATCCTAGTCAGCACTCAGAGCGGCAAACTCGTCTCGCTGGATGCGTCTGGCTACAGGAAGCATTCCTCTGCGGAAAAGCAAGTTGCTTCATTGGAAACGAACCATCCAACTCAGATGCTTAACAAGCCCGATAGTTTGACCGCTGTCGAGGAAGAAAAAGGGCGTAGAACCATTGGAACCGCCATGCCCTTGCAAACCGATTGCGTTGTCCAAGGCCTTTTGACCCCCGACGATATGAGTGGAGACTTTGCAGGCGATTGGTATTCTTTTCAAGCCAAGGGGAACGAGCCATGGGTCATTCAAATCGACGCCAGTCGAAGCGGTTCGCCAATGGATAGTCTTATCGATATTCTCGAAGAAAAAGGGGAGCCGATTGTGCGAACCCGGTTGCAGGCCTTGCGTGAAAGCTACTTCACCTTTCGAGGCAAGGATTCGAGCATTTCGGACGACTTTCGATTGCATCGTTGGGAGGACATGGAATTAAACGAATTGCTTTACGCAAGTGGCGAAGTCGTCAAGTTGTGGCACTATCCGAGAGGTCCCGACTCCGGTTTCAAAGTTTACCCAGGTTTTGGTAAACGCTTTACGTATTTCGATACCACCGCCACAACGCACGCGCTAAACGAGCCAGTTTGGATTGTGCGAGAGCTTGCTGAGAACGAGCCGACGATTCCGAACGGCCTACCCGTGTTTCCAATCTATTATTCGAATGACGATGACTCCAACCGCATTAACGGCACCGATAGTCAAGTGACATTCACTGCGAAGAAGGACGGTCGCTATTTGGTCCGGGTACGCGATACGAGAGGTCAATCGGGCGAGAACTACAAATACAAACTGTCGATTCAACGTCCGAATCCGCGATTCGAATTTCGGATCGAGCAGAAAGAAATTTCGCTCCGACCAAGCGTAGGGTCGGAGTTCAGTGTCGTCGTCGATCGATTCGATGGATGTGACGGCGATATCGAGGTCAAATTAGAGGGAGTGCCCGAGGGAATCCAAGTTACCAAGCCACTCATTATTGCGGCTGGCCAACACCGCGCGATTGGCTCACTCCAATCACCGCTCGACTTGACTGCATTCCCGAAAGAGTTCCGGGTGCAAGTGACTTGCCAATCCAACCTCAACGGCCAATCGATCGCAGCGGGAGGCATGAAAGAACTTCTAGTGAAGATCAATGAAAAACCGACAATGCCGCTCAAGGTAGTTGCGATGGAACAAAGTCCCGATGTCCCGGCCATCACCGAATTGGTTATTCGCCCGGGCCAAACCATTTCGGCCAAGCTTGTCATCGAGCGCGGTGAAAACAAAGGGGACATTGCATTTGGTGGTGATGATAGTGGACGCAACCTACCGCACGGTTGCTATGTGGACAACGTTGGCCTAAGTGGATTGCTAATTCCCGCAGGCCAATCGATTCGAGAGGTATTCATCACAGCAGCACCTTGGGTCAAGGAACAGTCCCGTCCTTTTCACCTAAAGGCAAACGTGGATGGCAATCCAACAACCCTACCGATGCAGTTACGAGTCGTCGCAAAAGAGTAGCGCTAAGTACGGGCAGAATCAGAAATCAAATCTAGGATCTCAAATCTCAGATTTGAAATTTTCAGATTGCGGGGCGTGGGGAAGCGTTAAAATCATTTGCGGAAAATTTGGAGCGTTCCAGCTTTTTTCACATCTTCGTTCTAAAATTTGAGATTTAAAATTTAAAATTTAAAATTTGAGATTTGAGATTTGAGATTTGAGATTTGAGATTGGAAATCGCTATGAAATACAACCGCTTTGAAGATTTGCCTGTTTGGAAACTTGCCGCCGATTTAGCTGCGGCTATGTTCGAGTGGACCGGTCATTCCTCCTTTCGCGGAAAAGGCGACCTTTCAAATCAAATCCAGCGAGCCACCCTTTCCATCTCCAACAACATTGCCGAAGGTTTCGAACGAGGTACGACGAACGAGCTGATTGCGTACTTGTACATCGCTCGGGGCTCTGCAGGCGAAGTGCGATCGATGCTAGCGGTCATGAAACGGATGCCTAGCTTTGCGCAACTGGCCTCAGAGATCGACCGCTATTATGCCGAATGCGAACAGATCTCGCGTCAGCTTGGCGGATGGTTACAGAGCTTGCAAAACTCGGACATAAAAGGCCAAAGGCATTTGAACGAAGAAGCGAAGAGGCGGTTCGATGGAGAGCAGAGACGGAAGGCATTCTTGGAATCGAATGCGGAACAGATGAAAGAGATCGAAGCGAAGATCATGGAAGACGTAAAGAAACGCAACTTGGGAAAAGAGGATGAGTAGAGCGGGAATTTCAGATTTCAGACTTCAGATTTCAGATTCGAAATTTCAGATTTCAGATTCGAAATTTCAGATTTCAGATTTCAGATTTGAAATTTGAAATTTGAGATTTGAGATTTGAGATTTGAGATTTGAGATTTGAGATTTGAGATTCGAGATTCGAGATTCGAGATTCGAGATTCGAGATTCGAGATTCGAGATTCGAGATGCGAGATGCGAAGCCTGACCAATTTGCCATGAAATTGCATTGCGAGAGCTTCATGGTCCGTCTCCGACTCTCCACGAGTATTAGCAGGGATTTCCCGAGTGGGCTCGTGCGGTCGAACGATTAGGTTACCATCATTCTAGCCCACGCGGGCAAATGGTTATTCCATCGGTTTCCGGCGGACTTGAACCAACCGAGTGACCGATGATGCCAACTGGCAATCGACCATCCAGCTGGGTGTTCGCCTTGATCAGCCGATTTCGCAATCGAGCTACCGTTCATAAACTCGATCGACTGTCCATGGCTCAACTCAACGCGTTGATTCGCTGTGAAAAAATGATCCTTCAGCATCGCCAGCGCTTGTGTTGGAACAAAGTGATGGCCCGTCTCGATTAGGACCGTTGGAGGTTGAACGCTGAGTTGTGACAATGGTTGGATTGCGTTGGAAACACCTCGAGTCAAACCGTGCGCGTATCCCGATCGCCATTGAATATCCAACTCGTCAAAGCGCCCAAGTTCCGTCAGGATTTGATTGCCTTTAGCCTGTCTGGCTTCCTCGGCCTTCTGATTTTCCTTTCGGGAGCTGGAGGCATGGTGCATCCTCTTGTTTCGACTCGTTTTGCTCGTGTCTTGCTGAAACGTTTCAGCAGCGGCTGATTCGAAATCGAGTTCCTTGACGAGTCGAAGCCCTGCGGCGAAACCACCCGCGCACCGATCGCGATGCGGCCACAATCGATAACAACCCGGCTGGTGTGCCGATTTCCAAGGTTCTAACGCGGGTGGTTCGATCGGCTCCCATGCATTCAAAAACTTTTCTTGCAACCACTGGACCTGCGACTCGTTTTCTTCGGCGGCAAACGTACAGGTTGAATAGATCAGTCGTCCGCCTGTCTTCAGGAGTCGGATGGCGGCAAGCAAGATGCGTCTTTGCCTCATCGCACAATGTTCAATCTGATTATCGGCAAACGCGTTATCATCTCGCTTGTTCTTTCCGACGAGCGTTTGACCGCTACACGGTGCGTCCACCAAGACGGCATCAAACATTCGAGGCGCATGTGTGGCAAGGAAATCTGGATCGTAGGAGCACACACCATATGTTGGATTGCCAGAACGTGCCAATGCGTACTTAAGCACATCGAGGCGCGAGTGAATACTCTCATTGGCCAGCAAGAACCCATCTGGTCCGAGGCGTTCTGCAATCGCCGACGCTTTGCCACCCGGCGCTGCGCACAGGTCGCACACAACGTCATCTGGTTGGATATCTAGCAGAGCCAATGGCAACAACGAAGCTCCGTCCTGAATGTAGTACTCGCCAATGGCAAAGTTCAAGAAGGAAGCGGGGCGGATGTTGGAGTCATCGAGAAATCGCCCCTCGGAATACCACGGCACATGGCTTACCGCAAATGGTAACGCCGCATCGACATGATCGACATGCAAGCGAATACAGCGACGACCCAACGCATGAATGGCTTGCAAGAAAGCGTCGTGCTCGCTGGGGGGTAGTAGTTGGTTCATCCGTTGGCCGGTTGTCGGATCACGGGGCACTTAGGCAATGACTGCAAAAAGACCTCACCATATTGTTTTGTTGTCATGCGTGGATCGGTTACCACCACAATTCCGGAGTCGGTTGCGGTTCGTATCAGCCGACCAAAGCCTTGTTTGAACTTGATGACCGCTTCCGGCAATTGATAGTCGCGAAATGGATTGCCTCCGTTTTTGCTAATCGCCTCTAGTCTTGCTTCCAACAATGGATGATCCGGCACGCTAAAGGGTAGCTTGGTAATCACGACCAGTCGAAGCGCATCGCCGGGAACATCCACTCCTTGCCAAAAACTCTCCGCACCAAATAACACACCGCGAGGGTTCTTTTTAAAATCGTCCAGAAGTTGATTGCGGGGGACGCCGTCCGCTTGCGAGTAAACAGTCAAATCGTGTTGATTCATCCATGGAGTCAGCGCGGTACAGGTCTTCCTGAGCATGTCATAGCTTGTAAAGAGCAAAAACGCATGTCCGTCGCTTTGGCCGATGAAGTGCTTCAGCATAGGAATAATGGCTCGCTCGTACTCGAACTTTTCGGCTGCGGGGTCCGGCACTCCGGTGACCAAATGCAATTCGACGAGCTTTGGGTAGTCAAATGGGCTGCCGACCTGCAACGTCTTAGCCCCAGCCGCACCGATACGACTTTGAAAGAATGCAAAGCCTTTTGTGCTTCCCGTCGCTAGTGTGGCGCTCGTCATGATAACGCTCTTTACTTTCCGAAAGAGTTGGGTTCTCAGATGGCTTCCGACATCCAGAGGGCTGCTGCGCAAAGTGACTCGGGTGTTGCTGCGAGTTTGCATCATCTTGGTCTGCTGCTGCTCAATCCAGTAGACCGAATCGTCCACTTTTTGTTGCAGCCATTCATCTAGACCGGCGGCGAGCGTCATAAGGCGTTGACTTGCGGACATCAAATCAAGTCGACCGTTCGCATCCTTGAGGTCTTTGCCAAATCGCTCAAGCTGCTCAGAGAGTTTCTGCAGCCTTTCGCCCAAAGTGGTGCGGACTGTGATGGGGGTGCGAACGCGACCGTTCCCTGCGGGTTGATTGGCTAACCAACCAGCCAGATCCGCTGTCAGATCATCGAGCGATTCCATGCATCGGTACGTTTCGAGCATAACCTGTTTGAGCCCGTGTACCACCAAAATCCCTTTCTCGGTGCGTGGGTTATAAAGTTTGCGAAGCGTGTAATCGATTTGCGTATTGCTGATTTGCAAACCGAGGTGATTCCCCGCGACCGATTCGAGGTTGTGACATTCGTCGAAGATAACCGAATCGTATTTGGGCAAAATGCCCCCGCCTTGAGCTTTTAATGCCAAGTCGCTAAAGAACAACGCGTGATTGACGACCAGAATCTGCGCATTGTGCACCCTGCGGCGAGCCGCATAGTAAAAGCAACTATCAAAGGTTGGGCATTTGCGTCCCATGCAATTTCCAGAATCGCTGGCAACCTCGTCCCAAACGGACCCATTCGGACGGAAGCCGAGACTGCTCAGGGAACCATCGTGCGTTGTTCGCGTCCAATCCTTAACTGCCTGAAGTTGCTCGTAGTCCTTTTCTTGGCTCAATAAGTTGATTGCGCGACTCTCTGCCAGTTCAAGTCGACGCCTGGAAATGTAGTTGCCGCGCCCTTTGACGAGGACGCTTGAAAACTCGCGGGGTATCACCGCGTTGAGCAACGGCAAATCTTTGGACATCAATTGCTCCTGCAAGCTGATGGTGTGCGTGCTGATGACGATACGTTTGACTTGGTCGTCATCATCCTCGTCGTCCATTTTTTTCTTGGACGGCGCATCCTTGGTTAACAGCCCATCCGTGGTTGACGGCCCACCGTTGGGCGGAGCGACTTGTTGCCGAGTTTCCATCGCGTTTTCGACCGCGGTTGCATGCAAGATTGCAGGTACGAGATAGCCGAAGCTTTTGCCAACACCCGTACCCGCCTCGACGATCAAATGATGGCGATTGCGCAATGCTTCCTCAACGGCATGGGCCATCGCCATTTGTTCATTGCGATGTTCGTAGTTCTTGATGCGGCGAGCAATGCTCCCGCCCGGACCCAAGATCGCTTCAATATCCAACTCGCCCATCAAAAACCGATACTTTCCGGGAATCAACTTGCACGACTAGTGGTTTGTCCAGGTTGCATTTTAGGGTAGCTCGAGTCGCCAGACTTCAGTGCCTCAACGAAAAACCGAACTTTGGCGAGTCCGGCTTCCATTGCCAACCCTAATTTTTAATATTGACGAAGCGTTAGGTTAGCCGTAATCGATTTATCTTAGCCGCAATCAATTGTAGGCGATTCGCTGGCGTTGCGTTAGACGCGTCTGCCTGGACGATAACCTGTGCCCGGCTTCTTGGAACCGCTGTTGGACACGTTTCGCTGTTGCTTTCGCGAACCCTTGCGAGGCTGCTCACCTGGAAGTGGTTTGTTATTGGCTTCCGATGGTTCGGATGCGGTGGACGGAGTGGACTCGGGAGATTGATCTTTGGGATTTGGAATGGTGTGCACGTACTCGCCGCGAAACCGCTTGTTGGCATCTTCCCGACGGCGGTCGACTGCTTCCTTAGGAGGCTTCGATGGAATCAAACAATCACAGCCTTCGCCAATAAGGTCCATTCGATTGACAGATCGCAGAGCATCGCGGACTTCAAAGTAGTTTTCCGCCTTGAAGAATTGCATCAAAGCCCGTTGGGATTTTCGATCGCGCAAGGCTTTCGCAATGAAAACAGGCTTGAGCGTGAAGGGATCCAGTCCGGTGTAGTACATGCTCGTGGCGATATCGAGCGGCGCAGGGATGAAGTCTTGCACTTGATCGGGTTTGTATCCGTTGCGTTTCAGAAACAAAGCCAACTCGATCATCGATTCGATCGAACTGCCAGGATGCGACGCGATGAAGTAGGGAACGAGGTATTGCTTCTTGCCGGCATCGACGGATGCTTTTTTGAATTGCTCAGTAAAGAACTCGAAGTCATCGTTGGCCGGCTTGCGCATTTTAAAAAGCACATCCGCATCGACATGTTCGGGGGCAACCTTCAAATGGCCGCCGACGTGATGTTCCGTTAATTCGCGAATGTACTCTGGTGATTGTCGGGCCAAATCCATTCGAACGCCGCTTGCAACCAATACCTTCTTGATTCCTGGGATCTCGCGAGACTCTCGCATCAATTCGATCACGGGTGTGTGGTCGACACCGAGGAGTTTGCAGATCTTCGGATGAACGCAGGATTGACGTCGACAAACCGCTTCGACCTCGGGTTGGGTGCAACGCATATGGTACATGTTGGCCGTTGGGCCCCCGATGTCGCTGACAATCCCTTTGAAGTCCTTGTCCTCGGTCATGGTTCGAATTTCGTTGAGCACCGATTCTTTGGAACGTGATTGAATAATGCGTCCTTGGTGGGCCGTAATGGAACAAAAGGTGCATCCACCGAAACAACCTCGCATGATCGTGACCGAATTCTTGATCATGTTAAAGGATGGGATCGGCTCCGTGTAGCTTGGGTGTGCTCGACGGGTGTAGGGCAAACCGTAAATGCGATCCATGGCTTCTTGGCTGATGGGCAACTGAGGCACGTTGCAAACAATCGTTTGTGTCCCGTGCCGCTGCATGATGCGACGCGCATTGAGTGGGTTTGTTTCGTTGTGAATGATGCGAGTCGCTTTGGAGAAAGCAACTTTGTCCGCAACCACTTCCTCGTAGGTTGGCAGTTCCAGTGCGTCGGTGGGAAGCGGTTCCGAGGCACCAAGTGCATAGGCGACTCCACGCATGTCGCGTAGATCTTTGACCGTCTCTCCCTTTTCAAGGCGGCGCGCCATCTCCACGATGGAGTTTTCGCCCATGCCGAACGCGACGAGGTCCGCTTTGCTGTCGAGCAAGATACTTCGTCGAACTTTGTCGCTCCAAAAGTCATAGTGAGCTAATCGACGCAGCGACGCTTCGACACCACCCGCGATAACAGGAACACCCTTGTATGCTTCGCGAGCGCGTTGGCAATAACCGAGCGTGGCGCGATCGGGTCGGAGTCCGATTCGGCCACCCGGCGAATAAGCGTCGTCGTTGCGAACTTTTTTGTTGGCGGTGTAGTGGTTGATCATGCTGTCCATGTTGCCAGCGCTGATTCCAAAGAAAAGTCGCGGTCGGCCAAATCGGGTCCACGGTTCGCAAGAATGCCAATCGGGCTGGCTGATGATTCCCACCCGATAGCCGGCCGCTTCGAGAACCCTGCCGAGAATCGACATCGCAAAACTTGGATGATCGATGTAGGCATCGCCGGTCACGATCACGACATCCAACTCGTCCCAGCCTCGGGCTTTCGCCTCCTCCATCGACATGGGTAGCGGTACCCGGGCAAGCGGTCCATGGGGTTGTCTCTCGCCGAGGTTATCCAGGTATCGACTAACAACGCTTCCGTTTTTCCCTGTGCCAGTGCTGCAGGTGCCATTATCCACCGTTAAAGCTGCTGTCGACGGGTCAACGATCGGTAGTGGAATAGACATGTTGGTACGAAAATTAACGGGAGCGATCGGAACAGTTCGTGCACGGATGCCATTGTAGGCAAGAAATCGATTTGGTCAGTGGTATTTCTTTGTGATTGATGATGTTTCGAGGCACCTGTATACTTCTTCGCTCTCTAAAAGCGGCAGATCGCGTTTTGAAACGCGGTTCGGGCCAAGCCACTGGGTTCAAGGGAGCCCGGGAAAGCAGATTTCACAGTTCCTATCATTTCGGCGGAGTATTTAGCGGTGACTATTCGAATCGCAATTAACGGGTTTGGTCGTATCGGACGATTGACGTTTCGTAACCTGATGAGCCGTTCCAGCGAGTTTGAGGTCGTCGCAGTTAACGACTTGACCGACAACGCGATGCTGGCAACCTTGCTCAAGTACGACAGCGTTCACGGGCGTTACGACGGCAAAGTCGGCTATGACGATAAGCATTTGATCGTTAACGGTAAGAAGATTCTTGCGCTGGCGGAAAAAGATCCGTCCAAAATGCCATGGGCCGATCTCAAGATCGACATTGTGGTTGAAAGCACCGGCTTCTTTACAGCACGAGCCAAAGACGGCAAGCCAGGCTACGACTCTCACTTGGCGGCAGGCTGCAAAAAGGTGGTCTTGAGTGCGCCAGCTAAAGACGGTGCCGACTTGACATGCGTCCTCGGCGTCAACGATGACAAGCTCACCAAGGATCTCAAGTGCATTTCGAACGCCTCCTGCACCACCAACTGCTTGGCGCCGATTGCAAAAGTACTGAACGATACGTTTGGTATCGAAAGCGGCCTGATGACCACCGTTCATGCTTATACGAACGATCAAAAAGTGCAGGACATGCCGCACGCCGATCCGTACCGAGCTCGCGCAGCGGGGCTCAACATTATCCCAACCACCACGGGTGCAGCATCCGCAGTGGGCTTGGTCATTCCCGAACTCAAAGGCAAACTCACGGGGATCGCCATGCGAGTTCCAGTCGCAACCGGTTCGGTGGTCGACTTGACCGTCAACCTCAAGAAGGAAACGACTGTGGCTGAAATCAATGCAGCTATGAAGCTGGCAGCCGAGGGACCACTCAAGGGCATTCTATGCTACACCGAAGACCCAATCGTTTCGAGCGACATCATCGACGATCCGCATAGCAGCATTTTCGCCGCAGACTTCACACAAGTCTTGGGCGACAAGGGCAAGTTGGTCAAGGTGGTATCGTGGTATGACAACGAATGGGGTTACAGTTGCCGCACCGCCGACTTGTGCGCATTGCTGGGTAAATTCCTGTAGCAAAAGTAGTAGGCACATTCCATGTGCCGTCCACCTGGAGTCCTGGCAAAAGTTCGACTGCGAACGGCACGGCGGAGCGTGCCGATTGCGACGGAAGGCCTCGCATTAGCTTGAAACGTTACCGTTGGGTTTATCCCAGCGGGACGATAATTGACGGCTACCAAAGCTGCTCTGCCGTTCCGCTCTGGTGCTCTTGAAATCATTTCCCGTTGATGCGGTGTTCGTTTCGACGGGGCTTGCCCCCGTCGGACGATAATCTTAACCAGCAAGGCTCCACGCGGGCGAGCCGCACGGTGGCATCTTCGTTTCGGCGGGGCTCGTCTCCGTCGGACAATAATCGCAACCAGCTGGAAGCATTCATCGCGCGGGCTGGTACCATTCCAGTGAGCGAGCAGCCTGTAAACGCCGCCAGGCTGGAACTTTTCCGTCTCTAAGCTTCTGAAGAAATTTGAGTACGTCTTCGGTACTAAACCAAATCAGACCATCGATCGCAGGTCTATTCTGGGCAAACTGTCCGAACCAACCTGGCATCCATTTGATGTCATTAGGGTGAAGTCGAGATTGGTTCAGTCGATCCCGAAAGAGTTCTAGGCTCACGTTTTCCTCATACTCTCAAATGAGTGGATTTACTTCACGTCGCTAAAAGCACGTTGAAGCAAAGAGCAAAGCAAAGGGACACTGCACATTTGTGCAAAGCAAACGCGTTGTTTTGCGCAATCGACCCGACGTCCTAGAGACCTGGTCGGATAAGCAAGTCGCTTTGCGTTGGCTTCAGATTTTCCCTGGGAAACGGATCGAAGATCAACTTGGGGATCCTACTACTGCCGATGTGGATGCTCTTGCGAAGGATC
>CAMBSL010000139.1 GCA_945870455.1 Pirellula staleyi DSM 6068
CCACCCGTGAACACTTTTGGAAGGCGATTTTTGGATGATTCGTTTGGATAATTCTCTCCGTTGTGGCTTGGCTACGACTATGGCAATTGCTTCCTTTGCGGTTCAGTCCCTAACGATTTGGGCAGACGACCTTTTTCCAGACAAAAACCTTGAAGCGGCAGTCCGACGCGAGGTCTTTGAAAAACGGTACAACACCGAAGCGTTGTCGGCCGACGACGTCAAAAATATTTCACAAGTGGTCGGTAAAGGCAAGGGGATCAAAAGCCTGGAAGGGCTACAAAACTGCAAAGCCCTCATGAAGCTCGATTTGGAGAAAAACGAAATCGTCGACCTGGGGCCCCTCAGAGAACTGAAACTTCTGCAATCCATCGATTTATCCTCGAACAAAATCGAATCGATCGAGCCCATCTCGAAGCTGATTCAGTCTCAGTATTTGGAACTATCCAAAAATGCGATTGTCGACTTGGCTCCGCTGCGAGAAATGACCAACTTGCGATCGCTTTACGTCGCGGACAACAAAATCAAATCGCTCGAACCACTCGTCGGGCTTACAAAAATGTGGACCCTCAATGTTGCAGATAATCCGATCGAGAACCCCGCTCCCATCGCCCAGCTCAAAGGCCTAGATTCGATAAACCTCAAGGGTTGCGGAATCAAAAGTGTCGAATTCATTCGCAACTTGACTCCGAATTTCCTAATGCTCAACGGCAACCCCATCGCGGACCTGGGACCGTTGGCCGAATCCTGCGAAGCGGACTCCAAGTCGGATCGTCGCTTTGCGCCTTTCCTCAGATTGTATTTGGATGAAGCATTTCTTAAGGAACCCAACCATTCCGCTGCTGCGGAACGCTTGCGCAGCGCAGGCGCGCGCATCAATCCAGCAAACAAATAACGTGTCAGGAGCAAGTGGCTCCAAATCCAAGAGTAGCATCAATGAATTCGTCCATACGCAAATTGTTTTCGGTAACCAGTGTTTTTTTGTCGTTCGGAATAGGTAACTATTCGCTAGCTCAAACAGAGAACAATGACCCAGCTTTTCGACCCCGAAGTGATTCTGGTGCGATTCGTGACACCCAAGCTCTCCGCGAACAACTTAACAAGATGAAAGACTCGCGAGGGCCTATCAATCCGCTGGGGGATTTTCTCCAACGAAACTCGCAGCCGCTTCAAAACGAACGCGGCCGCGACACGGAATCGGAACAAAAACCCTCACTGAGAAACAGTCCTGATGACTTTCGATCGTCGGATTCAACACCAGATCCAAAACGATCCAAGGGAATCGTTTTGCTGCCCGGCCCCAAGTTCACCATTATTCAACAAGCGAGTCCATCTCAAGCGAGCTACGCTGCTTTAGATACCTTTCGACCCGCAAGATTTGTTTCCGATTTGGAAGCTACCAGTCGCCCCACGCTTCAAGCTCCAGTTTCGTTCGCGTCTGCCGATGTTCCGGTCGTTGGAAAATCGATACCGATTGCTGCATACTATCAACTGGGACCTGTACTGCCGGGTGGCAATGGAGGGCCTCCGCCGCGCCCCTCAGTTCCTCAAGCGACTGCCGCTCCAACGTTTGCTCCCCCTCCTACGACGTTTGGTTCTCCTACGACGTTTGCTCCTCCCACGACGTTTGGTTCTCCTACGTTTGCTCCTCCTCCTACGACGTTTGCCCCTCCTCCGACGATATTCGTTCCACCGCCTGCAACGTATGGGCCTCCTACGACGTTTGCTCCTCCTCCTGCGATGTACGTTCCACCTCCTGCAACGTTTGTTGCTCCACCCGCAACGTTTGTTGCTCCACCCGCAACGTTTGTTCAACCACCCACAACGTACGTCCCACCACCCACGACGTACGTTCCTCAGTCCTTTCCGCAACCGAGCATTCCGCAGGGTTTTTCGCAAGTTAACCCACCGCCGATTACCTCAACGCCGATCGGGGGCCTGGGACCGTCTGGCGGAGTACCCACAAATCCAGGCACTACGTTTGTGGCCCCACCCCCGTATTACCCAACGAACCCCACACTTGGCGGTGCTCCGATGCGAAGTTCGAGCGATATAATGCCTCGTTCCCAGCCGCGTTCGAATACGATCAACGGCCCTCCGTTTGTGAGCCAACCTCCGTGTCAGTTCGACGCGGATTACATGGTCTCGTCGAATGTTTATAGTCAATCGTCGGATCCCTGTGCGGGTACCTCCTCTGCGGATGATATGCGTTCAGGCGCGTCGCCGTTTTCTTATGTGCCCCCGACTTCGATGCCGGCAACGGTCCGTAAGTCATATCACCGTCCAATTATTGGATTTGGGCAAACGCTGGACAATTCCTATGCGAGTCGGGGTATTGTCGGTCAGCCGAAACTCTACAAGGATGGGCAGCCGGTTCGCAATTTCGTGCGATACCTTACCCCGTAATTAGGCCAATCGGATTTGGAATCACGTCCCCGTTATTATTTAGATCATGCGGCAACTTCGTGGCCCAAGCCGCCGGGATCCTTGGAAGCGTGCATCGACTTCCAGACCAACAATGGGGCTTCATCAGGTCGAGGCATCTATCATTCGGCGGAAGCCTCGTCGCGACTCGTGCATTCCGCCAGGCAAGCCGTCGCTCGCTTGATCAATGCACCGAGTGAACGCGACATCGCCTTTTGCAACAACGGAACCCATGCGCTCAACGCCGCGATCTTGGGTTTGCTGCATTCACCAACGCTTCGAGGCTGCCACGTTGTAACCACCGCTACCGAACACAACAGTGTATTGCGACCGTTGGAGCTCGCACACAAAACGAACGGAACGACTTGGACCGCTGTGCAATGCGACGAAACCGGCTTCGTAGATCCAAACCGCGTTGTGGAGGCCATGACACCACACACCCGATTGATTGTCTTGAATCATGCATCGAACGTCACCGGTTCGATCCAAGACGTTCGAACACTGGCGGAAATCGCAAAGTCGAAGAACGCGATCCTCCTTGTCGACGCGGCTCAATCGCTTGGCTACCTACCTATCAATGTGCTCGACTGCGGAATCCAAGTTTTGGCCGCACCTGGTCATAAAGGAGCGGGTGGGATGCTTGGTACTGGAATTCTATATGTTCATGAAGAAGTACAGCACTTGATCGAACCGATATGGATTGGCGGGACAGGGTCCCAAAGCGATTCGATTTCAGGACCGTTTGATTGGCTTTCGGCGGTTGAATCGGGAAACAGCAACTTGCCAGGCATCGCATCCCTCAAAGCGGGCATCGAGTGGCTTGAGACGCGGCCGTTAACGGCTCAAACGGACCGATGGGCTCAACAATTGATCGAAGCTATCTTGGAGGAGCCCTCTTTGAAACTGATCGGTCCGTTAGAAAACCGCCTACCGGTTATCAGTTTGATCCATGAGCATTCATCCTGTCATGAAATGGCCATGATTCTGGATTCCGCCTGCCAAGTTGAGGCGAGGTCCGGCTTTCACTGTGCTGCCTTGATTCATCCGTTCCTTGGAACACAATCGGCGGGTGGAACATTGCGACTTAGTCTGGGACACACGACAGTGGAAGCGGATGTCGAAGCCACGATTGAGGGAATTCACTTGCTCGGAAGTCTGCACCGGTAGATAAGCACATCCGCATATTTTTTTCATACCAATTAGCCGTTGGGCGATAGCCCCGGTTTTCCAATTGCTCGACAAATGTCGAGAACCGGGGCTATCAGTTTGTTTCACTCGAAGACTCATACCGTTGTGCTTAGCAGCTTTTGACATCGTTCTCGTCAACATCGATTTGTCATTGAACACCCGGTTCTTTTGTATTTTCATTACGTTTTACGGCCGTCAACAATCCGATCATCACGAACTCGGCAATCAAATTCGCAATTCGAAACGCGATCGCAGCGAAAAGGGCGATGGGCTGCGGTACAAGACTGCTCAGCAGCCAAGTGATGACCAACTCACGAACAATCGCTCCACTGGGCAGCATCGAGGCAAAGCCCGCCACCGCGCCAAGCGAAACGGCTGCCACGCATGCCGACCATCCATGCAGGGTCCATAGGCCGGCTGACGGTTGTATGCCCCCTAGCACCAGCCAAGCAGCCGAACCGTGTAGTGTCCATCCGAGCAACATCCAAGCGCACGTTCGAAGCATCAAGGCTCCGGTAAACGCTTCGTTGACAGAACGTGGCATGCGTCCGATTTTGCTCTTGGCTAGTACGGCTAATACGGCCCGAAACGTATGCGGCAGCAGCATTAAGAATGCGCAGGGTATGCAGACCAAGGCCCCGAGTAGCATCCATTTCGGGGGTGATTGCGTTAACAAGAACATGCAGCCAAGAATCGCCCCGGTGCAAATACTTGTTAATGTCTCCACAAATATGCTTACCACCGTTGGTTTGATCGCGACCCCTAGCGGGTGCAGTTTGCCGGCCCGAAGTACAATCACCATGGCTTTGCCAGGAACATATTTGCCAAGGTGACCAAGAAAGTACACATAGAGACCCGTCCAAAAAGGAACCGTTTCACCGAATGCCTTAAGCGTTTGCAACCAAGCGAATCCGGCAGGAAGCATCCCGATTGCATACACAAAGATGCCAGCCATCAGCCATTTCCAATCCATTCTTGAAAAGTCGAGGTGCTCTCGATGTCGCTGAATATCTTGGTATGCGCGTTGAATCGTCAGAACTAAAAAGGCCAACACTACGATCACAATAACCCATTTCAAAATCGGCTTCGCGCGGCCAATCCAGCCGGAACTCTCCGTTTTGTTGCGTGCCGGATTGGGCGCGGCTCCCGAGACGGCCTGGGTTTTCTCGACGTTCTGCATAAAAATTGGAAGTCTTAACAATGGGATAAGAAAAGCCACAGTGGTAGAGTCTAATTTGTTTTTGCGATAAAATCAGCGTCAGAAATCCTGGCATAGACGGCTTATTTGTCTGGGTCAGTTCCACCCCCTTTTCCGTAAAGCACTCGCCTAGATGGCCCGTTATATTTCGTTTGCCGTTTTGCTTGCGATCATCGTCGTTATCGGCGCTCTGTTCTACAAAGTGATGATCGGGTTCTTTGTTCCCGTGTTTCTCGCGGTTGTGCTGGTCGTCGTGTTTCGGCCCTTGCATCGATGGGTTTTGGTTAAGGTCGGTGATCGCGAGCACGTGGCGGCCGGAATTACAACCATGCTCATTGTCCTGATCGTTCTCATTCCGGCTGCATTGATCGTATCGATGGCCGCCGTACAAGGAAAGGATCTGGTTGGGTCGACCAGAGTTACGTTGACTCTTGCAAAACTTCGGTCGAACAGCCTACTACCACTGGAATTTCCCTACGCAAACCAAGTTCAAGATATTCAGAAGAAAATAGGCAATATCCAAGACTTGGTGTCGAAACAGCAGAGCTATGACGCTAAGAACCTGATGGACAACAAAGGTGCATTGCAAGGAGACGTCTCAGCAATCCGCATGGAGCTCACGAAGTTCATCCCGCAGCTTGTCGTTTCAACCAAGAAGGAACTTGTGACGCAGATTGGAAAGTCCCGCCGCAAAAGCGTGAAAGAACCAATCCCGCGAGAGAAAATTGAAATTGAAATTGCAAAATACTTTGAGCAGGTCGAAAATGACTTGGGCTCTCGGCTTAGAATACAGCGCGAAGAATCCGCCGGAGCGGCGCAAGATGAGCTCGGTAAAATCCCCATCGCAACTGGCGTTCCGTTGACGGGTTTCTCAAGCGACGAGAAAGCGATAATTTCGCATGCCCGCGAAGACCTTTTAAACAAGGGATTGGCATGGGATCGAACGCTATTGGAGATGGAGACGTGCCTGGAGGCCTTCACTCCAGGACCAGATCAAAACGTAACGCAAGTGCGAGACGCGGCTGGCGAACTGGGTTCGCAATGGCAACGGACTCGTGACATTATTTCGGGTGGTGCATGGTTGAGAGCCCTGAAAGAACTCGCCAATCCGTCCGCTGATGATATTGATAAGCTAAACCAAAGTGTTATTGATTACATTGGGCCGAGGATACTTGGTTTCTCCGGAGATCTGGTCACGTTTTTACTTCGCTTCGTTATCGCAAGCAGCATTCTATTGCTATCACTTTATTTCTTTCTCTACGACGGCCCAGGGATGGTTCGCACGCTGATGGACTTGAGTCCATTGGACGATCGGTATGAACTCGAACTGCTGGCCGAGTTTGATCGAATTTCGCGAGCCATTGTCTTGGCAACCGTCTTGTCCGCTCTTCTGCAAGGTCTTGTTGCCGGGGTCGGATACTACTTTGCCGGTATGCCATCGCTCATTCTATTGACTGCGTTGACAGCAACGTGCGCGCTCATTCCATTTGTTGGGCCAGCGATCGTTTGGGCACCGGTTTGTGTCTACCTGGCTGTTTACGAAGAGCACTTTTGGGCCGCCGGATTGTTGGCATTATGGGGTATGTTGGTTGTTGGATGGGTCGATAACATCGTAAAGATGTACGTTTTGCATGGCCAAAGCCAACTTCATCCTTTGCTCGCATTGCTGAGTGTACTCGGTGGTATTCAGTCCCTTGGCCCGATCGGAATCTTGGTAGGACCGATGGTGGTGGTTCTTCTCCAAACATTGCTCGGCATCTTGAGAACGGAGCTAACGCACTTTAGAAAGTCGGAGGACTCCCCAACCGAAAATTCTGGTTTGGCATCCGATCCTAAGTCGCTCAGCGGCCTCATTCGCAAGGTGAAAGGGACCGGAACGAGTAGCGATTCCGAGTCGAATGAACCGGAATCGCCGATGCCTCTCGGTACTGTAACCCCGTAGTATGAAGCCGTTCAGAAGCAAACCAACTGGAGGTTTATGGTCGCATTTGCCAGCGTTCACATTGGCATTCCTCTGGTGGTTGTTTGCAATCGCATTGAGTAGCCGCGATTATTTCTTGCTCAACTACGGTGCGTTGCGCAGCGTCGACTCGATGCTTGAGCCTTTTCGGTCGACGTTATTCGCGAACGCGTTTGCGATCGTCGCGATGATCGTTTGGCTTGTTTTGCGTCAACTTGGTTTGAGGTCGAATGATGGTCGACGTTCCATCACGCTTGCAACGCTCTTTCTAGCCATTTCGCTTGTGCCGTCGCTTGCATGGATCACACAATGGTCCACAGAGAGTGTCGCAATCGAAAGCATCTGGAATGTGTTTTGGATGTCCGCTTGGACCGGGCTGAGTTTCGCCGAACTCGGACGAGCCTGTAGCCTTGAAGCGAACAAAGTATATGCAGCGTCCGGCGAGACGAACGCGACGCAGTCGTGGATCGGCTTTGCAACGGTATGCGTACTGAGCTTGACTTGTGGAATTTGGTGGACATATCAGTCCTACGACTTCTACAACCGTTTCATGCTCGGCTTCAATGACTTTGGTCATTTCATGCAGCGCGTCGCGAATACGGCTGACGGTCGAGGCATCTTGCTGGAAACCCCTGTCTTGCCCGCCTTTTGGGATCACTTCAATCCAGGCCTATTGATGTTGGTTCCGCTTTGGAAGTTGTTTCCGGACGTGACCGTTGCATTCTACTTGCAGTCGATCTCGTTAGCAGGAAGCGCCATTCTCATTTGGCAGATTGCTCGTGCGGCGGGGCACATGGTGTTGAGTGCCGTGTTTTGGTCTACCGCATGGCTTTTTCAACCGGTGCTCGGTCAAATGAACTTGGCGTATACCTACGGATGGCATCCAATCAGTCTTGCTATCCCGTTGCTGCTGGTGTCGGTACTCTGCCTTCAGAAGCGACGCGTTGGTTTGGCTTTCGCATCCATACTGCTTGCGTTGTCAATGGAAGAGGGTGTTTTCGTCATCGCTGCCTTGTTCTGCGGACTAAACGCTGCACTCCGCTATGGTTGCTTCGATAGCGCGCGAACACCTGAGACGCAGATTTACAACACCATGTCTTGGCAAGTGTGGGCTGTGCTTTTCCTTACATTTGCAGTTGGCTTCGTTGTGGTTTTTCGTTTTAGTGGACTTGCGGAATTTCAGACGGCAAGATTTGCTTCCCTGGGTCAAACTCCGATCCAAGTACTTTTGTCTCCTGTGCTTCGTCCAGGCTTTTTTTGGGGCCAACTGGTCAGCGCCAAGAACGGTACTTTTCTGCTTGGATTGTGCTTGCCTTGCTTCTTGCCTTCGATGGTTCGCGGTTGGCGGTACGTGTTAGCTGTGGTCTTCCCGCTGGGTGTATTGTTGGTTTGGGAACATCGGCCTGCACAAAGTCTAGCCTTTCAATATTCGAGTATCTTGCTCCCCGTTCTATGGCTATCGACGATGCTTGGTGCTCAATCGCCTGAACCTTGGGTAGCAAACGACGCCAAATCCCGACGGCGTTTAGCGAGTTGGAGCGGCGGAGCCGCCGCGCTGGGCGCGTTCGCAACCGCTTCCACGCTCAGCTTGTTCCTTGGCCAATTTCCGTTCAGTTCTAGAACGCTACAGGATGTCCAAGTTCGGACGTATCAACCCACGGAAACGGAATTTCGTTTGCAACAAGGTGGCGCAGATAATCTTTGGTTGCATGACCAAGTCGCGAAGATTCGGGTAAGCCGTGACGCAGTGCTTGCCACAGGTCGTATCGCTTCCCATTGTGTTGGCAATCGAGATGTCGAAACGGTAGGTCAATTCGCGCAGCGCAGAGACAAGCTCGCGAAACTTGCCGATCGTTTGGATCAGCCGATGCTTCATTACCGATGGGTGATCTTGGATCGTTTAGAGCATTTCCAACAGAATGAAGCGGAGATCGAAGCCGTCGAGCGCGAAGCGATTCGTTCTGGATTTGCAAAGGTGGATGAACAGTACGGAATTGTGGTCTACAGGAATCGGGAATTGTAGTGTCTTCTATACATCGCAACTACTAGCATGAAGGTAACGATCCACAGGGGTAAACCCGGTGGCATTTGATTCATGCCAGTAGCTTTATGCCAGTTGTAGCTGTCCTTCGCCCTAGCGTGAACGTCACGATAAACCGAGAAGCACTCGGCTCAAGGACCGAGGAGCGGTTTTCGGAATATCGCTACTTCGTCGATTCGCCCCTACCAACTGGAGTCACTGCTTCCGCGCCCGCGCCCGCGCCCGCGACCGATGTACGAGATCGGAACCAAAGCGACATCCGCTTCCTTTTCAAACTCCTGCGACTGGTTGGTGGCTAGAAATCGAATAAAAACAAAATTGGTCGACAAATATAGATGGATGGCCCTGTGAGCCCCCCGCTATGAGCCCCCCGCTACGAGCCAAGCATAGGTCGTTCCCGCGCAGGCGGGAATGATGGACAAGTGGGAAGTTCACTCATAGGTACCTGACGAGGCCACACAACCCTCTCCTCTACATCCGGAGGGGTTTACACTGTGTTTTGATTTGGTTTTTGATCGTGAATTCAATGTCTATCCTCGTTTCAGAAGCGTAAACAAACCACTGAACCTGAGGCTACCATTTCAGGGCACTACCCCTCACCCCCGATCCCCTCTCCCCGAAGAAGCCGAAGAAGCCGAAGAAGCCGAAGAAGCGGGCGAGGGGGAGAAAACGCACGGAGATCACGCAAATTCATTGGGATTTCGAGTCTGCGTGCTGTGAAATGTGGGTAAAGATGAGGCTGCTAGCGCTGCTAGCCTGTGCTTTTTTAGACTATTTTAGGCTGGCAGCATGTGCCACGCGGCCGTTTTTGCTCCACCCATCGCCTGCTATTTTAAGCCGCAAGCTTTTTGTGCCCGCTGCAGTACGTTGCTGGCGGCTTCACGCGCTTTTGCGGCTCCCTGGCTGAGTATTTCTTGTACTCGGGCCGGGTCGTTCTCCAGATCTAGTCTTCGTTTCCGCGCCGGTTCCAAGTAGATTTCGGCAGCGTCTGCAAGCCGTTTCTTGATATCGCCATAGCCAAAGCCACCCTTCCAATAGATGGCACTCACCTCGCCAATTCGTTCTTCGGAAGCGAACAATCGGTACAACTGAAAGAGGTGGTCGGTTTCTGGATCTTTCGCGTCTTCCATCGGTCGAGAATCGGTGCTGATCCGCATGATCTTCTTGCGCAGTTCTTTCGGATCCCCAAAAAGCGCAAGCGTGTTGTCGTAGCTCTTGCTCATCTTTTCACCATCGGTGCCAGGCACCTTGGCTGCTCCGGGAACAATCTTCGCCTCGGGCATGATGAAAACTTCGCCGAAATGTGCATTGAAACTACGAGCTAGGTCACGGCAAACTTCGATATGCTGAACTTGATCTTCGCCAACTGGGACCCAATTCGAGTCGTATGCCAAAATGTCGGCTGCCATCAAGATCGGATAGGTAAACAAACCGACGTCTGCTCTCAGGCCTTTGGATGCCTTGTCTTTGTAAGCATGACAGCGTTCCAGCAGTCCTAGTGGCGCCCCCGTCATCAACAGCCAGCACAATTGGGAAACCTCCGGGATATCGGATTGTACGAACAGTGTGGCTCTCTCTGGGTTCAATCCCAGCGCCAACAAATCCAAAGCAGCATCGCGAACATAACCTCGCAACACATCGGGTTCGCGAATCGTTGTGAGCGCGTGCAAGTCCGCAATAAAGTAATACCCGTCATGAGCATCCTGTAGATCAATGTATTGCTTGATCGCTCCGAAATAGTTCCCCCAGTGAAATCGTCCGGTGGGTTGGATCCCGCTCAATACTCGCATTGCGTTGGTTCGATCGAAAGTGAAATGCAGTTTCTGCTGCGTTACGTTTTAAGTGTGCCGACAATTTCTCGAATGGACTTGGCACCCAAAGTTTCCAAAGCGTTTGGTAGTTCGCGAATGATCTTGATACTTGCCATCGGGTCGTAGTAGTTGGCCGTGCCGATTTGGATGGCGGACGCACCCGCGATGAGGAACTCCATGCAATCGTCAATGTTCGCAATTCCACCGACACCAATCACCGGAACACCTACTTGCTTTGCAACTTGGTAAACGCATCGCAACGCGATCGGTTTGATTGCTGGACCGCTTAAGCCACCTACGATGTTGGATAGCATAGGCTTCTGCTTTCGCCAATCCACTGCCATTCCAAGGACAGTATTGATGCAGGTCACCGCATCCGTACCTGCCTCTTTCGCGGCTCTCGCGATATCGACAATTCGAGTCACATTTGGAGTCAGCTTGGTAACAATTGGACAGTCGAGTACTTTGCGAACACTTGCAACAACATCGTAACACAGCTTTGGGTCCGTTCCGAAATCGATTCCACCGGATACGTTTGGACAAGACACATTGAGCTCAACCGCGTGAATTCCATCGGCTTCGTTGAGCCTATTCGCCAGCTCAACAAATTCCTCCTTGGATTTCCCTGCGATACTAACAATGATTTGGCTGCCCGTGTTTTTTAAGTACGGCCAGTGATTCGCTAGGAAATAGTCGATCCCGTCGTTATCCAACCCGATGGCATTGAGTAGTCCCGCACTGGTTTCGACGGTTCGCCAAGGTGCATTTCCAGGTCTTGGACTTTGCGTGATCGTTTTGGGTAGAATCCCTCCAAGCTCTTCAAGCGAGATGATCCCCTCCATTTCCCTCGCGTAACCGAACGTGCCCGAAGCCACGAGCACGGGGTTCTTGAGATGTAAGCGTCCGAGCTGAACGGACAGATCATGCGGCTTGGAGCAAGCGTCGTTTGATCCCACTCCGGCTTGCGATGCTTCAATCATCCAGTGTGCGAGCCTTTGCCAAGCCGTTTTAAGATCGCTTCGGGTGGGAGTGCAATCACGGTTGCGTTCGCCATTGTGTCGGTCGACAAGATATCCAACGAGTTGTCGTTTTCCTCGGGAGCATCGTATTGAACCAAATAGGCACCGACTTGAAGATAGTTTTCATGGAAAATCGGTGGCCAGAAATCTTCGGCTCGGTGTGCCAGCGTCCTGGCAAGCAATCGCGTTGCACGACCTGAAAAACCGCTTAGCACCATTTCCAATCGCCCCAACGATTCTCGGAATATGTAGAAGACCAATGCGGCATCGCGACCACGTGTCGCACCACCTGCGAAAGCCCAGCTTCCGTCGGCTTGTTCATAATACAAGCCAGCTTCTTCGGCCTTCTCGCTTTTGCTTAGTCGCATCCCTGCTGAACACGCTGGAGGGTGTGGATCGTGGTCACGATATCTCAAGAAGAATGGGCAAGCTCGTTCCGAGGCTTTAGCGACGTCGTCCTGGGAAACAAAAGGATCGCAGCCAAAGGCGTTCGCTAAAACCAACTCCACCGTCGGATTGCTTTTAACCGATCCAAGGCAGACCATGGCTTTGTCGCCACCCATTTCCGAGAAGTCGTCATAGACTCCTTGGGATCGACTTTGCACTTGCTCCGAGCTCATGGTGCCCGGACTCCAAACCAACGTTTGTCGCAAATGCTCGATGTGAGGCACGTCTTTGCCAACCCCCTTTTGAGCAGAGATCGCTTTGGCAGTTCCACCCAGCGTCGAAACGCCATTGAGAACCTCACCGGCCAAAACACTGTCCGAGGCGACGATCCAGGCAGTGTCTGCAGACTCATCGTCAGGCGGTCGCCTAACACCCACACAAATTTCGAGTCGAGAGCGGCGGGCCAACATTTCCCAGAAGTTCTCGGGCGTGATCGCAAACAAAGCGCCTGGTAATTCCTCGGCCCTCGCGTACCCATACTCGATCAAATAGTCGCAAAGTCGGGACAACGCCTCGATCGGAATGTACTTGGCCTCATTTTTGAGGAGTGCAGCCACCTGGTGGCGGTCTAAACCGGTGTACTCCACGATTGCCTTGATGGTTCCAGGCCGTTTTCGACGATCGGGGGTATGACCCAGTAATTCAGCAAGTCTAAAGGCGTAACGCATTTTGTTTTTATGCACTTCCTGGCCGCAAGCGATCGAAACGAGGGATTCGAATCCTCCAAATTTCAAGCACTTACCGCAATAATTCTACCACGAGTATTTTTAAGCTATCATTCATCGGTCATCACCAACAGTTCCACCCTAGTTGATGTCCAACCGTTCTATAAGGGCTTCTAAAATAACACAAAACCCTTAGCCGCCGATCCATCTTGCGTAAATTTTTCTGGCTTCATCCGGGTTTTCCGTCCCATGCACGATGGCTCGACCGTCGGAAAAAACACTCACCGAATGGGGGGGGATACTGAATCGGACCAGAAAACGGGACGCGAAAACCCCACCTTCGGTTCGCAACCGCTCGGCAAGAACTTCTAAATCGATTCGTTCGCGACCGCTCGATTGGATTTGAACCGCCCCGCGTCCGCAAAGAACGCGAGCAGTTGTCCCCACGTCCCCCGTTAAAAAGTCGTACAACCCAGCCGAACAAACGCGACAGCTCGGACTTCGTGGCACTCGGATCTTTCGAACCTCGCCTTCCCAAAGATCAAAGACGCGAAGAAATCCATCGCCGGCAACGTCTTTTCTTAACACAATCTTAATCGCCTCCATGGCTTGCCACGACGCAATCACTCCAACGGCCGCCCCGAGCACGCCCGTATTATCGCAAGTTTGCATCTGCTCTATCGGTGGTATTTCGGGCATCAAACAGCGAAAACATGCCGTCTTGTTGGGCACAAAGGCCATTGATTGTCCGGATACTCCCACGACGCCAGCATGTACCCAGGGAATCCCCAGCTTCCATGATACGTCGTTGAGCAAATACCGCGTTTCGAAATTATCGGTCCCATCCACGATGCAATCGACGTCGCACAACCTCGTTTCTGCGGTTTGAAACGTCAAGTCCTCCACAATGGGTTCGAGCAAAATGTCAGGATTTATGGCCATCAAATGCGTTTGTGCTGCAATGGACTTAGGACGTATCTCGATGGCGTCCTCGGTCGTATAGAGTGCTTGTCGAGGAAGATTGTCCAACTCAACCCAATCGCGATCGATCAATCGCAGGAAGCCGACTCCCATCCGACACAAGCGTTCCGCAACCATCGCTCCCAAAGCGCCCATTCCGCAGATTGCAATTCTGGAATTCGCAAGCAATTGCTGTCCAGCTTCGCCTACTTCCACAAAAGCCTTTTGGCGTCGATAACGATCGTTCATAAGAACCGAAGTGGAAGGGAAAGTGGGATGTGGAACTGTTGTCCCCATGGTTTCATAGTCCATTGTAGAACAATTGTCCCAATTGTTTCGAACTGCATTGTAGGACAATTGAATACTCCCCAGCGATCGCTACCGTAATTTTTGCTGAGCATTTGCAATGTCGGTCGCTGCAGTCAGTCGAATGGGCGTTGGGAACTCAAGCACAAATTTCGTCCCGCGACCGACTTCGCTTTGAACTGCGATGCGACCGCCGTGGGCTTCAATGATTTTCCTGGCGGTCGGCAACCCAAGTCCCGAGCCACCATGCTTGGTGGAGTAAAAGGGCTCGAACATGCGCATAGCTGTAACCTCATCCATTCCACATCCCGTGTCGATCATCTCCGTCGCAACACCGCCAGGAACGGAATAGGTTCGAACCAATAGCTCCCCGCCGTCAGGCATTGCCTCCAACGCATTCTTTACCAGATTCAGCAAAGCAGCTTGGAGAGAATCGCTATGCAGCATGATATGCGGCAAATTGGGGTCAAGGTACTTTTGGAGCCGGATGCACGATCGATCTGCTTGAGCTTGATAGAGACGAAGCACGGCTTCAATATTATCGTTCAACGAGCCCGGAGTCATGTCGAGATCTCGCATGCGAGCAAATCGCAAGAAATCCCGAAGCAGGTTTTCGAGTCGATTGCACTGTTGGCGAATCATGTCGACTTTTGCAATCGCTCGGCTTTGCCCAGGCCATTGGATTTCCTCAAGCTCTTCGCAGAGCAAGTCCGCATTCATGTGAATTACCGAAAGCGGATTCTTGATCTCATG
>CAMBSL010000140.1 GCA_945870455.1 Pirellula staleyi DSM 6068
TTGCGCAAGGTCGTTTTCCTCGCGTGAATCAGTTGCCGACCGAAGGGATCTTGATGCCCGCGCCACGCGAAATTCAAGTGCTTCTGGATGAGGCCCAGGGAAACATTGACAACGCACAATGGAGCGAGGCAACGTTGACGCTTGGCTTGTTGCTAGGGTTGGAGGAATCCAAAAATGACGACCTTACCGGCATCGATTTCTTCTTGGTCGATCCGCTTGCGAGTGAATCGGTTGGCTCGCCCAAAACCAGCATCTTTCAAAAAGCCATCGCGATGATTCAATCGCTCCCTTTGGAGGCCACCAAGTTCATTGACCTACGGTATGGAGTGGGGGCGAGTCAATCGCTCGAAAAAGCAATTGGAGATTCCGATTGGGAGTCTGTCGAACGGGTGGCCGGCCAATTCAGTTTTACGACAGCCGGACAGGATGCTTGCGTAATCCTAGGCGAGCACTGGCTTCGAAAGGGGGATGCTCGCCGTGCGGCGCGTTTTCTCTCGATGGCTTTTCGCCAGAAAAGCGCTCTCACGCGTCTTGGACCTGAACTGGGTGTCTTGACGGCGGCTGCGTTTCAATCCGCAGGTTTGCAATCCGATGCTCTTCGGTGTATTGATGCGACTCGAAATCAATTCGCCAAAGTTTCCCTGAATTGGAACGGAACAAATCTAGGCTGGGATGAACGATCCACCAACTCCAAGGATGTGCTCGAACGCATCGGACTCGACGGCGGTCATTCGATCGAACGGATTGTCAAACAGCCCTATTATCTTGGAGGAAACGCGAACCGCAACGCAGATACCAGTGCGGGCTTGCCTCTGCCTACTTTAAGATGGCATACGGAGCTGCACGAGTCCAAGCAACACAAAGAGAACTTGGAACGCACCCTAAAAGAGAAGCAAGTGGATGGAAAATCGATGTTTATTCCATCCCGCTACCCGATCAGCGTGGGACAATGGATCATCACGTCGACCTATGATCAACGCATTGTTGCGATCGATTCGCAAACGGGTAAGTTGGGTTGGGAGTGTTTCTTTAGCGGAATGCCCTTGGGCTTCTCGATGGATCGATTTCCCAGCCGTGATAGTCACTCGCTGAGCTTGGCGGCTCCCGACTACCTGGCGAAAAGAGTCTGGGGCGAGACGGTTGTCGGTATGCCGAGCAGCGATGGCCAGCATGTCTTTAGCATTAGTGAACTTCCAGCCATCGACATCGCGGAGAGTTTTGCCCTAGGCCAGAACGCCAGAGTCACAAAGCCGCAGGGAACTCGAAACTTCAATGTGATGCAGTGTTGGAGTGTGCAAGAGGAGGGGAAACTAAAATGGGAAGTGGGCGGACAAAAAAGTCTAACCGAACCCAAGCTGGCAGGTGCCCTGTTTCTTGGTGCACCATTCCCACATGACAATGAACTGTTGGTCTTGGGTGAACTGAATAGCGACGTGTATCTCTTCGCATTGGCCCCCAAAACGGGCAAGCTCCGATGGAGGCAGCCGATTGTAACCAACTATAGTTCCATTGCTGCCGATCAAATGAGGAGAAGCGTTGGTGTCGTTCCAGCTGCGGACGGATCCATTATCGTTTGTCCAACACTCTCTGGTTTTGTTGTCGGGTTTGATGCAGTCTCGCATGCGTTGCTATGGTCATTTCAATATCCGGTGAAGATTACGCCCGGCTCATCCAGTCAATTTAATCAGTTCGGGCAAGTTGAGGTTGGTGACTTTTCCCCGCTACTAGGTAGGTCGGCAGATGTGTCGGTGCTCATCCATGATGGAGTCGTTTTGGTTGCTCCTCCGGATGGCGAGGGAGTCTACGCCATTTCAGCAAACACAGGGAAACTCCTTTGGCAAACGGGGGCAAATCTGGAACAGGTTCGTTACGTTGCATGCGCATGGAATAACACGGCATTCATTGTTTGCCAATCTTCCTTGGTGGCTTTGGATCTGAAAACCGGCAAAGACAAATGGCCAGCGGTTTCGTTGCCTAATGGCAATCAAATAGTTGGGCGTGGTGTGCGTAAAGGGGACAACTATTACTTGCCGACCTCAGGGCAAGATATCCTTCAGATCCGACTCGAAACAGGGGAGATCGTGGAAACGGCGCGCATGGAACAACCGCTTGGTAACTTGGTGTCAGTCGGTGACCGCCTGTTATGCGCAAGTCCATTCGAGCTGGACTGTTATTCGGTGCGGGAAGCCTTTCAAAGCCAGTTAAAGGAAGAATTGCAAAAGTCATCGGTTTCAAAGTCCGGCTTAACCCGCCAAGCCGAATTAGCGTTGGCAAAACGCGATTTTGACTCCGCTCTGAGCTTCCTGGAACAAGCCAAAGTGATCGATCCCAATAGCGCCGAGGTTCTCATGCTGATGAACAAGGCTGGTATCGCTGCTTTGACTGCAGATTTCGACAAGTATGTGGATCGTGTTAGTCTTGCTCAGGATTTGGCTTTCGACCGCGAAAGATCGCCATACTTGCGTCTGCTGACCCAAGGACTCATGAAACAAGAACGATTTCAAGACGCACTGCTAAAACTCTTTGAATTGTCGGACCTTCGCGCGTCGCAGCGGCAGGAGCAAATGTCGAACAGTGATTTCGTCGAACAAACACCACAGTTGACGGTTCAAGAGGATCGGTGGATCGCGAGCCAAATCCGACGATGCTACGAGAAACTCTCCCCGAGCCAAATCGAAGCCTTAACGCCAAACATTGCTTTACGTTTGAACGCGATTCGCGAACTTCCGCCTAATGTGAGACGATTCAAACTCGAACATTTGGATTCGATTGGTGCGGCGGAGAGTTTGCGGGCCGATTCCGCGCGCGAACTGATCGATCAAAAGGACTGGTTGCAAGCCGAACGCATGCTGATGTTGGGCAGCTTTTCAGATAACTCGGACCCAAAATCGGAATCCTCCTTGCGGTGCCGTTCCTTGCTGGCGGAGATCTATGTAAGAACCGGACGATTCGACGTGGCCTTGGCCTATCTGGATGGGGACTTGTCGAAGCTAAACAAAATGATGGAGGGAATGAAAGACATAACGTCGTTTAGCATTCCCGGGGAAGCGGCGCTTGCTCCGTTTGGTAAACAGCCGCAAACAAAATGGGATTCCGCTTGGCCCATGGGCAAAATCAAAGTAACTGCAACGGCACAACCGGATGTACCTTTATTGCCGAACACGCCTGAATCAACCACATCCTGCCGCTGGAAAATGAGAGTGGGCAAGGCTCTAGCTGACTGGTCGGTTCATTTCGAACAAGGGAACTGGACCTTTTCCAGTTCGTCCAACGAAGAAGAGTTTCGACTCTTTATCGATCCAGGTAGCCCAGAAAAGGCAACCATTCCAATCGTGCATTCCGTTGATAGCATCGTCTTCATCGAAATGAATCGACAAATCTTCGCAGTCAATACCCTTTTGGCTTCGAATGACGATCAAGACGGATTGCTTTGGCGAGAGACTTTTGAAAGTGCGATTCCCGAGAATGAGCGTGGTCGCGGGCGAAGCACGTCTACGCCTCAAAATCGATGGGGACTCCCCTCCACTAAGGGTTCTTTTCGTGTCGTGTCCGTGTCTAGAAGCGGCATCATCGCACTGCATGAGGATAGGCTCATTTGTTTTGATGTAACCAAAGGCACGAAGATTTGGACAAGCACAGGATTTAAGAATTGTCAGTTTGTAACACAAGATGACATTCTGTATGTGCATCGCAATCGATCGATCCTGCACTTGGATTGCAGAGACGGGACACTCCTCAAGGAAATCCAGACTCCCGATGTAGAGGGTAATTCGGTTGGGTCTATCGGCAGATTTTGGTTGATGGAGTCGAACGTTCAAAAGAAGTATCCGCTGCGTTTGATCGACGCTGTCGATGGCAACACGATATTCAGCAAAGAGTTTTCCGCCGACACGCGACTCTCACTCGATGGCGAATCTGGTGTAATCGCACTGCAAGCATCCGGAGACTTAACGTACTGGAAGTTGGACGAACAAAAGGAGTTCGTCAACCGTGTCAGAGTCGAAGGCAATTTCGGCTCTATATCGGCCCAGAGATTCGGAGACACGATTCTTGTATTACCAAACGCATCGTCGCAGAGTTTGGACAACATCGAGGTTGGTCCCGACGCTTCGGATCCCAATTTTGCTCCCATTGCCGGGCGCTTGATTGCAATCTCCGCCAAAGATGCAAGCCAAGTCTGGAATCAAAACAACCTTGTTCGGCAGTTCTTCTTCCCCATCGCCCAAGATCGAAAGGTTCCTATTGCCGTTTTCGTCCGAAGACTGACTTTATCCAAGATTGTCGGCATTAATGTCGACTTGATGTCGATCGCCATCGTCGACATTCGTGACGGTCGAGTCCTGTTTTCTCAAGATGATTTTCCTGCGGTTCGCAATCGTGGATTTGTTCAAAAGATCATCCCAGAGGAGAACACCATTTCCATTGATTACTTGGGGATGAGAATCGAACTGGTGTGGTCAAAAGAAGCTGAGACGCTCGAGAGTCCTGCTCCCAACTTCGATTTCGGAAACGTCGATTACAAGCAATTCAAAAAAACCATCGAATCGAAGGTTAGGCAGCAACAGGCGGACGCAGCCAAGCCCGGAGCACCCAGCGATAGCCCCATCGTTAAATGAGAATCAGCGCTCTCCCACGCTACTACCGCAATTTGCGGCGCTGGCAAGAAATCATCGTCGTCTTGCGTCGTTATGGACTCGCAGATTGGCTGAGTCGATTGCGAGTCGACTTCATTCGCGACTGGCTAAAAGACGATCGAGGCGTTCCGCTTTCGAGCTATTCGCGTGAAGCTCGCGTTCGCATGGCTCTCACGGAACTTGGCCCAACGTTTATCAAATTGGGACAAGTGCTGTCGTTGCGTCCCGACCTTGTTGGTTCGGAGCAAGCCGCCGAATTGCAGTTGTTGCAATCGCAAGTTCCAGCCGATCCGTTCGACAAGGTCAAATCGATTGTTGAGATCGATCTCCAAAAATCGCTGGCGGATGCATTCCTGGATTTTGCAAACGAACCCATCGCTTCTGCTTCGATAGGACAAGTGCATGCGGCCACACTTGCCGATGGGTCAAGCGTGGTCGTCAAGGTTCAGCACTATAACATTCGAGACAAGGTGAATGAGGATCTCGAGGTACTGCACGGACTGGCTCTGATGGCCGAGCGAATACCCGAGCTAGCGGTATGGCAACCTCGCTCCATTGTCGAGCAGCTATCGCGAACCCTGAGGCGAGAGCTTAGTTTTTCGAGAGAACTATCGAACTTGCTCATGTTTCAGGCGGCCTTGAAAGATGCCAAGGGGATTGTCGTTCCAAAGGTGTTCGCGAAGTTATCGAGCGCTCGCGTGCTGACCATGGAGCGGATCGAAGGGGAATCCATTCAATGCTTGGCATCGCCTGGAACCCTCCATTTCGCGGAACGTGCGTCGATTGCACGCCGAGTTGCAGAATTGTATATCGAGTCAATCTTTGTGCGTGGACTCTATCATGCGGACCCGCATCCCGGAAACATTCTCATTCAAGAGGATGGGACCATTGGTTTAATTGATTTCGGAATGGTCGGGCGCATTGATGACTCATTGCGAGGGACAATCGAGGAGATGCTATGGGCCATCGTGTACCAAGATTCAGCCTTGCTAACATCTTTAATCAAACGAGCAGGCAAGATTCCGGTAAACATCGACGAGGCGCAGCTGTCCAATGATGTTGCCGATTTGATCGCGGCCTATGGCTCTCAACCGCTTGAATCGTTGGATTTGACCGGAGCCCTAAACGACGCGACAGATATCTTGCATCGACATCGCATTACCATCCCGAGCCAGATGGGGCTATTGCTTAAAACCCTCATCACGCTCGAAGGCACCATTCGAATGACTAGCCCTGGCTTCAGTATTTTAGAAGCAATTCAGCCGATGATGGGCCAGATTCGACGCAATCGATTTTCTCCGAACAGGCAATTAAGACGGTTGCGGCGACTGTACGTAGAGCTTGAAGGGCTAATGGAACGGCTCCCTTCCCAAATCAGTTCCTTGATGGAAATGGTTCAAGAGGGCAGGCTGGATGTGCAATTGTCTCACCGCGGACTCAGTCCATCGATCAATCGACTTGTTCTAGGTCTGCTGACCAGTTCATTGCTGTTGGGCTCGTCGATCTTGATGGCATCCAAGGTTCCTCCCTTGTTGTTTATGAACGGTGGGCCGATGGGTTTGCAAGATATTTCAATCTTGGGACTATTGGGATTTTTGACAAGCATCATGGTTGCGTTTCGCATTCTCCTCGCAATCAACAAGTCAGGGCATCTCGATCCGACTGCCGACGAAAACGACAGCTCGTTGTGACGTCTTCAAGGTGAATCAAACCGCAGCCCCGAATACGGCGCCCACTCCAGCCGTGATCGCCATCGCCAGCGCACCCCAAAACGTAACTCGCGCGGCAGCCTTAAACCACGGAGCGCCCCCTGCGTACGCTCCAAACCCACCGAGCAATGCGAGGAAGAGAATGGAAGTGGCGACGACTACCGGAATCAATGCACTTTGTGGCGTTAGTATTGCAGTTAGCAATGGCATCGCTGCTCCGATCGCAAAGGTACCCGCTGATGCGAATGCCGCTTGCACGGGTCGAGCGCTGAGCGTGTCGGAGATTCCCAGTTCGTCCCGCGCATGAGCCCCTAACGCGTCGTGTTTCATCAATTGGTCGGCCACTTGGCTTGCGAGCATCGGATCAAGCCCACGCTTTTCGTAAATCGCAGCCAACTCAGCATGCTCATGGACAGGATCGGCAGCGAGTTCAGCTCGCTCTCGTTCGATATCAGCCTTTTCCGTGTCTGCCTGTGAGCTCACCGAAACGTATTCGCCGGCAGCCATCGACATGGCACCAGCAACCAAGCCCGCCACGCCAGCAACAAGAATGTCGTTGCTACCGGTATTTGCGGCAGCGACTCCAACCACGAGGCTAGCTGTCGACACGATCCCGTCATTTGCTCCAAGAACCGCAGCACGTAGCCATCCAATACGGTCCGTTCGGTGAAGCTCTGGGTGTGGCAATCGCATGGTCTGAGACGTGTTTTCGTAGATGAACTCGAGAAACTTCTAACCCCGATCCTCTCGGGCCGGTAGAACCTATTCTTCCTTGGGAACAATAGCACGCATTTCTGATTCGTATTTGCTGAGCCATTCCAAGCTTGCTGGAAGCTTATTTTCTCGCATCCATGCTTCGTACGAAATGACTTGCTTTCCGCCAGGCAACGACTTGTTCCAGAGCAAACCATCCCCTTGTATGTTCACCGTACCTTTTCCGTTCGCCATCCTCGCCCTCAAGGAGATCTCCTTTTTTTCCTTAGAGAAAGTGACGAGAGTGTATTCTTCGGAACGAACTCCGCCACTTTGAGCTACCCAACCTAATGGCTTCAATTCGGTGTTGTATTTTTCCGCGATAAGTGCCAAGGCGCTGTCCGTTTCATACTCAATCGACTTTTCAGCTGAATCATATTTGGCAGATTTCAAGGAATTCAAGATAGGGAAATCTGCCGCTTCCATTCCCGTCTTTGTTCCCTTTGCCTCGCTTTCGGCTATCGGCTTGGCTAATTGCCACGACGAGTTCTCTAAACCCTTGCCAACTTTGATGCGAGTCCTGCCGTTCGGCAAAACATCCAAGCCGATGGTTAAATCCGTTTGACCTTGTATGTAAGTAAGCCAGTTGCGGTCATCCTTTAGAATTCGCCCCAATTCGCGTGCAATCCAGCCTCGATGGATCAACTCCTTATCATAGAAATCCCGAGTCTCAGATAAACTCATGGCCGTGGTCGCAACCAACATGGGTTGCGTCGAGCCATCGAACTCGACATAGCTAGAGTCTTTTGGGATTGGAATCGAACGAATGGCCGGAGCGCTAGAGTACTGTATCATGAAACTCGACGGTTCGGCTGGTATGCGGGATATCGATACGCGAAGAATCATGCCGTTTTGCAGAAAATCGAGGTTTCGAATAGCCGCTTCGTCGCGATGGGAAGCATTCAGACGCGCATACGGAGTCCAGCCAGCCGCCTGCATTTTTGCCAATAGTGTCGTCTCGATTTGAACAATATCCGCTTTGGTCTTAACCATTACCACATTCTCATTCGCGAACACGGATTCAATCGGCGCTTTGTCAAACAGTGGAGCCCAACGCAGGTCGTAATTGCCTGAATGATTCACGGAAATACTCGTCTGCGAGTCACCCGCCTCGTAGAACGATGCCGTTAGCATAAAGCCGTTCTTGCGAAAATGGAGAGCGCCAGGTGCTGACGCGTCGTCTGGCTTCTTTGTCCAACCGCGTTGGCCCAGGAAGTAGTGATAGAACGTTTTAGCATCCTCTTGTTTGGCGGACGTTGTCATGTTGAGTGTGGTTAAGTCGGACTCCGACGTAAGGGCTCCCGGCAATTTCGGAAAGGTCCTTAAGTCAATCGACTGCGCGAGTTGAATGGGATTCGCCGGAACTCGCGATGTCTCATCAGGCAATGCCATTGCCGCATGCAAAGGTGGGATGGACAACGTTTCGCCGCTTTTGGCTGTCCCCCAGAAGCGAATACATCCATTTTCGGATGCCACTAAGAGCAAATTTGTTTCCGGCAACCAATGAATGCCCGCAATGGACCACCCGAACGTATCGATGATCTGCACAACTTGCTTGCTTGCCATGTCCCACAAGCGTATTGAGGACCCGTTGGCCGTAGCCAAAAGTGTTCCATCGGGAGAAAAGTCGACTAACTCATTGGTCGCGAAATCACCGGCGATTGTGTCTTCGATTTTCTTATCTTGGACTTTCCAGATTTGCAATCCGGACTTATCGCCGACGAGAATTCGATTCTTGTCCCTCAGTCGGGCGAGAGTGAAGTTGTATCGTCCTGACGACAGCTTTTGAATTAGTTTTCCGGAGGCAACACTCCAAGCCGACGTCGTCTCACCAGCCACTGCAATCAAATCTGAGTTGATGACCATGATTCGCTTTACGCCGTTCGTGTCAACTTTGAAACGCTTCTTTTGCTCAAGCTTATCGGAGCTCCAAATCGTCACTTCATCGCCATAGGTAATCGTGGCAATCTCGCTGGAGTCTGGCGAAATAGCTAACTGCACAACACCTGTGGGGTAGATTTTTTTTGAAATCAACTCCTTGCGTTCGGCGATGTCCCAGACGTGAATGAGCCCCTCGGAATCACCTGCGGCAAACCAATTGCCGTCGGGAGACAAGGCCATGGAAAGGATGATTGGGTTATTGTCCGAATAGCTAAGATCCAAAAAAACATGTTCTGGTTCGATGCCATCGATCGCCCATAAACTTACTTTGTTTCCGGCCAGGAGAAATCGGCGACCATCTGGCAATCCGATAATGCTCGTCGACAATCCAATTTTCGGCGATTCGCGAACTGCCAGTAGTTGGTATGGTTCATGCGGCGTTTGCTTCCAAGCAGCGAGTTGCTCAGAGCTGGGTGCGGCGGCTTGTTTGGCCTGCGTTGGAGCGGTTGTTGCCACGGTTGTTGCCACGGTTGTTGCCACGGTTTCAACCGTGGCTGCGGTCGCCGTCGCCGCAGTGTTTGCGTCTGTCGCAGTGTTTGCGGCTGTCGCAGTGTTTGCGGCTGTCGCAGTGGTTGTCGCCGTAGCTTCGCTGCCTTTGCTTAGTGAGCTGTTAGAGTCTTTTGGATTTAAGCCTTCCTGGCTTGAACGTTCCTGACTGCTACCACGGCCAGTAGTGGACGATGCAACGGTCGGGGTCTGCTCAGGCCTGGATGCAGCGTTTGGTTGAGTAGCGGAATTACATCCAGCGATTGGCAAGATAAGTGAAAATGCAAAAATCGAATAAGTACGAGTCGCCATATAAAAACCTCTCGGTATCGACGGGACTATGTGTCAGGGTCAGTCACTTTTTTCTCGATGGTCCGCACCAAATCGGCAGCCTCCTGGAGAGACGCAATCATACGTGTTATGACAGGTCCTACTTCGCCAAGGCTTTGTACATAAAAAGTCTTGGCCGTCTCGTCGTTCCATAACTCTTCGATTGCGGAAGTTGTTTCGATCCAACGACTAAGTGTGCTCTGCATTCGGCTGCTAGACCCGATTAAATCATTTCGACAACGCGTTGACATAGGAATGACTCTCTTGGGATCCACTTGTAGCGATCGACGGACGATCTCAGTTTAACTGTTTTTGTCGCGAATCGTAAAGCTATCTTGAGAGGAAACCATGATATGGGGCGAGCGGCAGACTGAGAGCTACCTATGATAACCCGATACGTGAGTGAGGGATTGCAGTCGGAACCTCGCTTACGCGTCGGGTTACCATTGCGTGGCACGTGCGTCGCTCTCGTGAATCCATGGGCTAGATGCGAGACGCCTCATCTTTACCCACTTCTTTCTTGCACGAGCACCGTCCTTCGGACTGAGCACGAGCACGAAAAACAAAGGATCTTGGTTTTCGATGCCCTGAAATGTGGGTAAAGATGAGGCGTTGCACCGGTTTACCTCTGGGGATCATTACCTTCACGCTAGGGCGAAGGTCAATTACCACTGGCATAAAGCCAGATGGCATGCATTGAATGCCCCTGGGGTTACCCTGCGAGACGCCCATGCCACTTTCGAATACCCAGTATCACAATCCATTAAAGCAACAGGCCGGTGAGTGAGGGATTGCAGTCGGAGCCTCGCTTACGCATCGGGTTACCATTAAATCAACAAGCCGCTACGCTTCGGGTTGGGATACTGTAAACTGCCACTCGCCTTATGCGCTGATTCAATTTAGCATAGACTGATCGTCACCCGCAGCGTGTAGAAGCCAAGCATGATGACTATGCGATCAAGCTCGATTGAGCCCTATTTTCGGAAGCCAATTGGATGGCAGCACCAGAACGTTGTTTAGAATTGAATGCCCGCTCACGTTTCACTCGAAACATTACTTGCGTCTGCGCACTTGTCGTTGCGTGGAGCGTCGCGAGCGTTGGCTGCGGAATGGAACGCCCCAACATAATCCTCGTGCTCGCTGATGATCTTGGTTATGGAGACATCGCTTGTTACAACGCCGAATCGAAGGTAGCGACGCCCAACCTCGATCGGCTGGCCGCACAGGGAATGCGTTTCTTGGATGCGCATAGCCCTTGTACGGTCTGCACGCCAACTCGCTACGGTTTGATGACCGGTCAAATGGCGTTTCGAGTACCGCGCGGAGGTACTGTGTTCACAGGCGCTGGCGGGCCTTCGTTGATCGCAACCGATCGTTTAACCGTACCCAAGATGCTCAAGGAGAAGGGCTACTCTACTGCCTGCATTGGGAAATGGCATGTCGGCTTGACGTTTTACGATAAAACCGGAATGCCGATTCATGACGGTAGTTTGGAGGCAGTCAAGCGAATCGACTTTTCACGGCCCATCCAAGGTGGGCCGTTGGATTGTGGATTCGATCGGTTTTTTGGGACCGCATGCTGTCCAACAACCGATTGGCTCTACGCTTACATCGATGGCGATCGGATCCCCAGCCCACCCACGCAACCATTGAACCGAACACTTTTACCCAAGCATCCGTACGCCGAAGACAATCGTCCAGGGCTGATTGCTCCCGATTTTGATTTGGAAGAAGTCGACATCAAATTCCTGGAGAAGAGTCAGCAGTTTATTGAGAATCACGTCAAGACTACGCCCGATAAGCCGTTTTTTCTGCTGCATTCAACACAGGCAGTTCATCTGCCATCTTTCCCTGCAGGTCAGTTCAAAGGAATGACGCATGCAGGACCTCACGGAGACTTCATCTTTGAGCTCGACCACATCGTCGGCTCACTCATGAAAACCCTCGATGAATTGAACATTGCTGAGGAAACACTGTTTGTGTTTACAAGCGACAACGGTCCCGAAGTTACGACCGTATTTCATATGCGACACGATCACCATCATGACGGGGCGAGGCCCTGGCGCGGTGTCAAACGGGACAATTGGGAGGGCGGACACCGTGTCCCACTGATTGTTCGATGGCCGGGGAAAGTTGCACCCGGCTCAACGTCACAACAAATCAGTTCCTTGACAGACATGATGGCGACTTTTGCGGACATCGTGGGCGCATCGTTGCCGACCAACGCTGCCGAAGACAGTTTCAGTATGTTGCCCGCAATCCTCGCAAAGGACAGCGAAGAGCCGATTCGGACAACCATCCTAATGCAAGGATTTGCTGGCTCCAAGTTTCTTGCCATCCGAAAGGGAAAATGGAAGTATCTCGCACACCAAGGTTCTGGCGGTAATAATTACGAGTCTCAACCTATGCTAAAAGAATATCAACTGCCCGATCTCGCTCCACAGGCGCCAGGGCAACTCTATAACTTGGAACTTGATCCGGGAGAAACAACGAACTTGATTGATGACCAACCCGTAATCGCTAAAGAGCTACGCGATTTGCTAGCCCAATCGATCCAAAGTGGTCGTTCTGCACCGCCGCGCGGTGAACCGTAGGCTCCGACGAGACAATCACACAATCTCGTCAGGGGCTAGGGACAAGCCGATGCGTCCAATTGCCCCATCCAAACAATGAATCGGGACATTGGTCCCAATCTACTCGTCCATTACCCTCGCACACCGGGCGCTAGCTAAGCTAACGCAGGCTACAAGCCTGTCCTCCTTTGGCATCATTCACTATGATCATAGGGGTCAGCAAAACATCCGCACATTGAAAAATCAGTTGAAACGCATGAAAAACATTCGGAATTTCTGCATTATTGCCCATATCGACCACGGAAAATCTACTTTGGCCGATCGATTGATCCAGGCATGTGGTGGCGTTACACAGCGTGAATTCCATGACCAGATATTGGATTCAATGGATATCGAGCGTGAACGGGGAATCACCATCAAGAGCAACTCGATCACACTTACTTACCGTGCAAAAGACGGTGAAATTTATTTGCTAAATCTTATCGATACTCCGGGCCACGTTGATTTTTCGCACGAAGTACGGCGTTCTTTGATGGCCTGTGACGGCGCACTAATCGTGGTCGATGCCTCACAAGGGGTCGAGGCTCAGACGGTTGCCAACCTGTATCTCGCATTGGAATATGATCTAACGTTGCTTCCGGTCATCAACAAGATCGACCTGCCGGCCGCAGACGTTGAGCGAGTTCGCGAGGAGATCGATGCGGATCTTGGACTGGATGCGTTCGAAGCGATCCCAGTTTCTGCCAAGACTGGAGTTGGGATCGATGATGTGCTCGAGGGGATTGTGCATAAACTGCCCTGTCCGAATGGATCTCCAGACACAGCCCTCAAAGCGTTGGTTTTCGATGCCCACTTCGATACCTATCGAGGCGTTATTCTTCAAGTTCGGGTGATGGAAGGGACGTTAAAAACGGGCGAACGAATTCACTTTATGCACTCTGGCCGCGACTACAAGGTCGATGAGTTGGGTTACAACCAATTGAAACTTACTCCACGCGACCAACTCAGCGTCGGCGAGGTCGGCTATATCGTTGCCGGCGTAAAGACGGTCAAAGACATTGAAATCGGTGACACGCTCACGCATCTTGAGCGTCAGGCCGCTGAACCCATCCCCGGTTACAAAGAAGCCAAGCAGGTTGTCTTTTCGTCCATCTATCCGATGAGTACCGATGAATACCCTGACTTAACCAAAGCTCTTGAGAAACTCGCGATCAATGACGCAGCACTTACTTACGAAAAAGATAGTTCAGCGGCTCTTGGATTTGGATTTCGCTGTGGCTTCCTCGGTCTACTCCACTTGGACGTGATCCAAGAGCGATTGCAGCGAGAGTTTGACCTTGGACTGGTCATTTCGGCCCCCTCGGTGAAGTACAAGTTGGTTCTGAAAAACGGAACGACAATCGATGTAGACAACCCGAGCTACTGGCCCGACCCGACCATGATTGATTCGACCACGGAGCCATTTATCAAGGCATCCATTCTCATCCCGGAGGAGTATGTCGGTCCAGTTATGGAGTTGTGTCGAGAACATCGCTCCGACAGTCAGACGATGAGCTATCTTTCCGCCGGGCGAGTTGAAGTGAAGAGCGAGATGCCGCTTGGGGAAGTTCTGTTTGATTTTTATGGCAAGCTAAAGATGATCACGAGAGGATACGGTTCGTTCGACTATGAACCGATTGAGTATCGCCAGACCGATATTGTGAAAGTCGATATCCTGGTCAACAAAGAACCCGTCGACGCGCTTTCCTATCTGGTTCATCGCGAAAAATCGCGAGCACGCGCCCTTCATTATTGCGAACAACTTGCAGAAGCGATTCCTCGCCATCAATTCAAGATACCCATCCAAGGTGCTATCGGTGGCGACATCATCGCTCGAGCCACGATTAACCCCTTTCGCAAGGATGTGACCGCGAAACTGTATGGTGGGGATGTGACTCGAAAAAACAAACTTCTCGACAAACAGAAGAAGGGGAAAGCAAAAATGAAGCAGTTTGGAAGCGTCAACATCCCACAAAAAGCCTTCATCGCAGTCCTTCGCTCTGACAACGACTAGTCTAAAATCCATTCAAGATTAAAGCGTGCGCAGACAATCTTCCTGTCCCCTTCGAACAAGCAAAGAATGGAACTATCGGGGAGAACCGCAAGGTCCGAATA
>CAMBSL010000141.1 GCA_945870455.1 Pirellula staleyi DSM 6068
AACATGGGGAATCGCTATTGCTTTCGAATGCGGGAGCGGTAGCGGAGACAATCGTGGTTGGGTGGGATTCGATGCCGCGACAATTTCAAGTTACAGCGACATTTGCCGATTCGAATTGCAATCCTCGAGATTCGATAGAGTCGATGAACTCTTTAAGCGAATGGCGAATTGCATTACCGGCAGGAGAAGCAATTCGTATCGACTTGGCTGATGATTCAAAGCCCCTTCCTTTGTATTGGTTTAGCGATGACGCAATGACCCTCCGTTTATTGCAGGCGGGATTGCAATCGGTAGACGAGGCGATCAATCGAATGAGCATTCCCCAAGCGATTGTTGGTGTACCGGCCAACGCAGGTTTCGAAGAGCAGACTGCCAACCATCGTCGCGGTCGCGTTGAGGGTTGGACAACTTCGATAGATCCGAATGCATCGGTGAGTATTAACTCCCAATCTGCTTCGGATGGCGGATCTTCGATTAAGATCGATGCGAATCAAACGTCGTCGATCGCTTGGCTACAAAGCGATCCCTTTGCAATCACGACCACAGACCGTTTGTCCGTCGGGTTTCATGCCGCAGTTGCGATGAACCCAGAGAAGGCAACCGTTTCGCTTTGGCAATTCGATCCCAAGACCGAACGATTTGAATTGAAGGCGACGCGAGAGTTTCAGAGCAAGTTGCAACGCAGTGCCGGCAAGACGGCATGGAATCCTATCCGCTTTGACCTCACAAAAGAATTTGAAAACACGCTCAAACCGTTCGAAACACAGCTCGTTCGTTTGCAGTTTGAAGTCAACGGCAAGGGCCAGTCGTGGTTAGATCAAGTCACGATCTCGACGGATTTTTTGCGGGATGAAGAACGACGAGATTTACGTTCGGAACTGTTTCTTGCTAGAAGTTCGTTACAAAAAGGCGATTCCGGCCCGGCCGTCAAGATGCTTACTTCGTCGCGAGGTCGGTTGGTGCGATGGGGCAACTCCGCGATGAAAAGCCCAAACGTATTGGTCTCCACTTCTCTAGCAAAAGAGCAACTCATTCCGAGCGCTTCCGTATTGCCGGAGAAACCCGACTCAACTCCTAAGTCGAGTAAGCGAACCAGGAATTTTTGGTGGCCGAGTCGGAACAAGGAGTAGGTAGATCTCAGTGGGCGTGTCCTGACCGCAATAATCCCGAGGCCATTTTGGGTCACTAGCCAACCGGCGGAATGACTTCGCCATGAATCAGGTCTTCGAACGATTCCCTTGCTCGAATGCAGTGCATCTTGCCTTTTTCCAGCAACACCTCGGGAACCCGATAGCGTCCGTTGTAGTTGCTGGCCATAACGAATCCATAAGCTCCTGCAACCTCGAGAATCAAGAAATCGCCGACGAATGCGACTGGCAAATTGCGTTTGGCAACAAATCCACCTTCTTCTTGCGTGAAGATATCGCCCGATTCGCACAACGGGCCACCCACCACCACGTCGGCAGTTTGTTTCGAAATCCTACCATCGCGATGCGAGATAGAAATCGGATGATAGGCTCCGTAAAGAATGGGACGAGCAAGGTCATTGAAGCCAGCGTCCAGCAGGTAAAATATATTCTCACCCATCTTCTTTACCGCGCGAATTTCTGCGATCAGGAATCCGCTCTCGGCCACTAAGTATCTGCCAGGTTCGATCTCAAGATTTAAGGGATGGCCAAAGCTACTTTCAAGGCGCTTTCGCGTCGCATCCCAAAGCGAATAGTATTGGTCCAGATCGACATAGGTTTGGCCTTGGCGATAAGGAACAGGTAGCCCCCCGCCAGCGCTTATCGTGGTTAGCGTTCGACCCACTTGCAGCGCAATTTTTTCGAGCGACTCGCATACTTGAGAAAGGTGCTCGAGATCCGTACCTGAACCGATGTGCATGTGGAGTCCAGTTACCAAGACATTGTTCAAATCGGCCATTCGCAAACACTCATCGACATCTTCGTGCCAAATGCCGTGCTTGGACTGTGGACCGCCGGTATTGGTTTTTTGACTATGTCCGTGCCCGAAACCCGGGTTGATTCGCAAAGTAACGCTTGAACCTGGAACGGCGCTTCCAAGCTGCTGGATCATGTCCGGCGAACCACAGTTCACATGCAGCCCGTACTCCTTGACGATCGCCAAGGCTTCTCGGTCGAAAACATCCGCAGTAAAGACGATGCAATGCGGTTCTTTTTTGGGGTCGTAGCCCGCAGCCAGGGCTCGCTTGACTTCTCCTGCACTGACCGCATCCACCACCACGCCGAGTCGACGCAACCGATCTAGGATCCCAATGTTGGAGCATGCCTTTTGAGCATATCGAACGACGTCGAAGGCGGACAGGTCTCGAACTCTTTCTTCAATGACCGACATGTCGTACACATAGCAGGGTGTTCCAAACTCCTTAACAATGTCTTGGATCGGAAAACCTGAGATTTGGCTTCGTTGGGTTTCAAAAGTCTGAGTCGCAGTTGGCATTTTTTTCGTGACTAGGGAAGAAGGGTTCGGAATGGGCAGTCTTACTTAGAGTCAGAGTTCTTTTTGTTTTGCCCGCACACTCCTCGAGTACCGCTCAAGGATTTTTTTTTCACGCGAGGTCAGGGACTCTTGTCCGGTCGCATGTATCTTAGCGAGGATTCTATCCGCCTCATCGGCGTCGCTCAAAGCCGATTCCTGCAAGCCACCATGGACCTTGAGCGTCGGGCCGGTTAACCGCCGAACCGTTCGTCGCCATGCCATGGGGAGGTTGTCCATGAAACGAAAATTGAGCCCCAGAAAAAAATACGCTGCCGCGCACAGGATACCGATCAAATGAACGTCGTATGCGATACCGGTTGAGGGTTGCGAAATCATGTTCGTCAGAACCAAAAGAATTCCAAGCACCCAAGCGGGTACAGGGAAAACAAACAACAGGATTCGAGCTGTCGGAAAATTAAAGACAAACAACATCTCGATACACAAAACGGCTCCGGATGCTCCCAGTAATCGACCGTTTTCCCCCAAAACGGCCTGCTTGATGAGCCAGGTGGCTCCACAAATGAGCAATGTGATCAGGTAAATCCGATAAAACTCGTTTCGACCATACCGTTCCTCGACCGATCGCCCAAGAAAATAGAGACCCAGCATGTTGAAGATCAAATGCATCGGTCCGGTTGCATCATGAACGAATCCATACGTCAAAATGCGCCACCAAAAGACAGGACGATTGTAATCGTCCGCGGATAGCATCAGGAATTCGTTGACAACCCCTTGGAAATTCCGTCCAAAGACTTGTTGACTAAACAAAACGTTCGCAACAAAAACCGCGACGTTTAGGATGATTAGCGTGCTTACGGCCGACCTTTGATTCCATGTTGGACTCAGGTTCAGCTCAGCTTCTTCACGGTAGTAGTTGCGATCGTAGATTCCCATTTACATCAAAGTAACCGACTTACTCATTTTTGAAAATCTGGATTCTCTAAAGTCGGTGGTCTGGCGGGAATTTCATCTGCCACTGGCACGGTTGCAGGCGGCACAGTGGCGAGCGGCACGGTTGCAGGCGGCACTACGGTAAGCGGCACGGTTGCAGGCGGCACTACGGTAAGCGGCACTGTTGCAGGCGGCACTGTGGCTGGCGGCACTGTTGCAGGCGGCACTGTGGCTGGCGGCACGGTTGCAGGCGGCACTGTGGCTGCTGGCACTGTGGCTGGCGGCACTGTGGCTGGCGGCACTGTGGCTGGCGGCACTGTGGCTGCTGGTTCGGAGACTGTGGATGGACTTACTGGAGGCAGCGTTGTTTTTTCGGTCGTTTGTGCTGCCGGTACCGCAAGCGCATCGGATTTCGGTTGTGGAGGTTCGTCGCTCAAACTGCTAGCCTTTTGCTGCCAGTCCCGAATGATCTTTTCTCCTTCTTGGTCCAACATAGGATCGGTCTTGAACCTTCGCACTTCCAGAAAATCGAAAAGGACGAAGTCTTTATCTAAGTCTTTATCCACAAGCTTTTTGTAGCGACCAAGGGATTTCTGGACGTCATCTCCGACGTCATCTGTCATCATGGTTGGGTAACGACGGAAAATCCAATCCCAAAGCACCCAAGCTTGCTCGTATAGTTCGAGCGCTCCCTTAATATCCGCAACATCGATGAGCTTGTCAGCTTCGTACGTTAAATAGCGTGCTTTGATCATTTCATCGCGCTGTTCAATTTTCGCTCGCAATTCCCAGTACTCATAGTTGACTTGGCTGCGATACGAGTCGATCAGCTTGAGAAACTCCGCTGATTGGTTGATTTTATTGGACAAGCTCAATACCTCGACCTGCTGTCCTTTCTCAAGTTGAGAAGCCAATTGCTGCGCAGTAGGTGTCGTTCGTGACGCAACGGAGTAGTACGTTGCATCGTCGTTAGGGTCTCGCAACTCCTTGGGTGTGTCATAGATCTTGAGTTCTTCCGGACTGATGGACTTTCGGAGAATTTCAACTGCCTTCGGCATTGCCGATGCAGTGAGCTCATTGAGGGCTGACTGGAGTGATTCAATTTCGCTTCTTACTCTTGCTTGGCTGAGTAACGTCAAGTCTTTGCCCTGACCGAGTTGGTAAAGGGATTTGGTACCGAATTGGCTCCACTCTTCACCGCTTTGCTTCCATGCCAAACTTGCGCTCGCGTCCAGGATACCTTCAGACTCAATCGCATCGGCATAGTACATTCTCCAAGCTGGAGAATAGGAATACAGCAAATGGGGTGATTTCTTGATCGCCGCCCCCGCTTCATACAGGTCTGTTGCCTGATTCAGCCAGAGTTTTCCTGTTAACCAGTTGTCGGGCTTTTGGTCATACCCATGTCCGCCCGTATCGATACCGACCAACCCTTGGTCCTTCAAATATGCATGAAAATCGGTGTCGTTCTTAAACAGCGAACGATACTGAATCTTTTCGTCTGCCTTGCCCATCTTGGAACCGAAATACTGCTGCCCCAAAACATATTGAAGCATCGGTTTTCGTTCATTGAACTTCGTTCCTCGGATCAGGTAGTCGATCCCCTTTTTGATCCACTCATATCTTTGGCGATAGTCCTCATATTCCGGGGCGACATTATAACCCAGATTGTGAGCTTGAAATTCCCACACACTGATGAAGTGAGGTTGCAAAAGGCTGATTTGGTTTAGAGTCGCGGAAAACCTATCGAAGTATTTCTCCTCCTTGTAGTAGTCTGCTCGCAACCACAGAATGGTCGAAGCGATGCCTTTCATTCCAAGAGTCGCCAATCGCATACTCTCGCTGGTCGGGTCCAGTTTGCCGAGATTGGCTTGACCCATCTTGTGCTTTGTCCGAAGTTGCCCGATTAAGCCGCTACCAGGTCTGCCCATCGCAAACAACGGCAATAGCAACATAACCACCATGACGATATAAGCAGTTTTACGAAACAAACTGTTCTTGTTCATGCCGCCATCTCGCGAGTCTTTAAAAAGAAATAACTGATAATACTAGTCATCAAAAAGTAGCCGAAACAAATCGTAAGGTGCCGAGCAAGAAGCCCATCAAACAAATTCACACCATACGCGACAAAGTCAGCAGTCCCCAACTGAGTGAAATCCGGAATTGCGCTTTTCAATGTTTGAACGCCCATGAGCAACCCTTGGTCTGCAACGTGTATCACATTCTCAAGAACTGGATTTCCGATGTCCAATTGAACCCCCGAACCGCTTTGCATTGGAATTCGGATCAAGGCTTCGATAGGCCCACCTCCCTCAATCTTGCCAGCCACAATCTGGTCGATGAAAGATCCAAAGAAACCCAGTACAAGAAACGAAATCGTTGCGATAATCGCAACGGGACCAGACAAAAACGTCGAAAACATGACCCCGAAACAAATCACGATAACCATCTGCAACCAAATACTGATGTATCCCTTGACGAAATTCCACCAAAACGGAAGCGTCTTGGCTCGCAAGTACACATCGCCTGCTGCCATACCGAGATACTGGCCTCGGTCCTGGCAGCGTATCACGAGATCAAATTTTCCGTCCGGCGCAATGTCTTGAAAGAAGTCCAGTTCGGTTGGCTGTCCCTTACGAAATCCCTTGAGCTTCGTCGATATCGAACGCTGATCGATCAGAAACTCCTTCACTTTGAAAGGAATTCGTTCGCTTTCCACAAGTCCATCGGAACTGCGGAAAATGACCACTCCACCGACGGGCGTCACGATATCCCCTTTGTACGTTCGAAACGCAGAGATGGTCATGTCGTAGTTGAGTTCCGTTGGGAAACTAGCAGGACTCACTCCTTTAAATGACCAAATAGCGCTTGAAAGCGTATCGCCTTCGATGTAGCGTTGATATTCGGACATGTAACCGACATTGAAGCCCGTGCCATCCTCTCCATCTCGGCCAGTGAAACGCATGGTTCCGTAAATTGGCACTCGGGCAGTGAGATCGTCCACCGGTTTGCTAAAAACGATCTTGTCCCCGTCCTTGGTGACAAGGTGACGGTGTCCCTTGGTTTCGTTGGTGGACCCTTCTCCATTTTCGTTGAGCGTAAATGTGTGAGAATGAAATCGCTGTAGGGTTGAGACACCCGACGTACCGTCCCCAGAAATCTCTTTGGCCTCATGGGTGTGATCCAATCCACGGACCACGAACAAATAGCTCATTGCAGCCAACAAGACGATAATAATCGTACCGACAGCCGTAAAACCAAGCACGCGGCCGAAGAAGATTTCGGTCGGACGAACCGGCTTTGTCACGATCGTATAGATGATCTTGCTTTTGATGTCGGATGGAAGACTAAAGCAGCTTAGGAACAATCCCAACAATAGCACCATGTAGTTAGTCGCAGACAGCACAAAGGATATATAGAGTCGTGCAGGGTTATCCGCTTTCGGATCGAGGTACCATCCCGCGAACATAATGGCAACAACGAACACCGCAACCACCACAAGCACTTTCTTGCGGATCGCTTCTTTGATGGCAAGCTTGGCGATGGCCGCCACGCGCCGAAAGGATGTCTTGGGGATGTCGACAACAAACAGCTCGCGAATGATCTTGGCGACTTGCAAGAACCCTTCGCCAGGCCCGTGCTTTAGCATTGCAATAACGAAACCGACCAAAAATCCTAGGATTGCCAGGATCAAAACGAGAAAGAACCCTTGCAACAGGCCCTTTGGATCAAAGAGCCACTCAAAGTAGTTCAGAAATTGGTCAGGTGTTAAACGCATATTAAAATTACCAAGCTTACCTTTCAACGATCGCGGGGGGGTGTTTCATGAACTGAGACTGAAGAGCGATATTTTACGCTCCGCCACCCCGGCGTCCCGGACGTTGATCGCTTTCGCGAACGATGTCTAGGAACAACTGTTCCATCGTTGTCGTTGGATTATCCATTTGAAGCAATTCGCCGTTCGACCGAGATATCACATCCTTAATCTCTTGCTTGGTCTTGTCATCCAAGCCCTTGACATGAATCTCCGTAACGTCTTGAACTTTGAGCAGACTGTCAACACGGCCCAACTCCTTCAATTCCCCTTGGTGCAAAATAGCAACCCGATCGCACACATCCTGAACGTCCGCCAACTGATGCGAACACAACAGAATCGTTTTGCCTTGATCGCGAAGCCGCAGAATCAAGTCCTTCATTTCCCGAGTTCCGATGGGATCTAGACCGGTGGTCGGCTCGTCCAACACCAAGAAATCGGGTTCATTAATCAACGCTTGCGCCAGCCCGATTCGACGCGTCATTCCCTTCGAATACTCCTTCAACTGCCGGCGACGGGCTCTTTGCAAGCCTACCATTTGAATCAATTGCTCTGTCCGTTCGCGTCGGACATCAGCCGGCATATCGAACAGTCGACCATAAAAATCCAAGGTCTCTTCGGCGTTGAGAAACTTGTAAAGGTAGGATTCTTCCGGCAAATAGCCGATCCGCTCGTTCTTGGAAACGTCTGTCGCGTCTTTCCCGAAGACGAACGCTCGCCCCGACGTGGGAAAAAGTAGTCCGAGCATCAATTTGATTGTCGTTGACTTACCCGATCCGTTGGGGCCCAGAAGTCCAAAAATCTCCCCTTTTCGAACCTCAATGTCCAGTGCTTTGAGAGCGTTTACTTTTTTGCGCCCCCAGAAATCCCTGTATATTTTCCCTAGATTTCGCGTTTCCACAATCACGTTGGTCGGGTCTGTCGATGTGCCAGATGGAGACGCGGATGCCGTTGACGTTGACATAGATTAGGTTCGGTAAAGTTAGGAGCTGACCAAAAGGCGTCGTCGTAAGGGTGAAACGATAATACCAGATTTTTTTGTCGGGATTCCGGCTTTTACGTCACATCGATTTGATCGGTTCAGCGCGACCCCGCGCTGATCCATCCTCAAAAACGGAAATTCGTTGAGCGGACCCGGCAGCAAGCACTATAAATCCCAAACAAACCGACGGCAAGCGTCACTCCCCCTCCCACAACTCACTTGAATGCAAATAAACTGGAGCAGATGTGACTTCTGCCGTTAGAATCGCAATTCAGCTCTTTTTGCTTTCTTTTCCCAAGACACGTCAGACCTGGAACCGATGGATCGGATCGACACAACTTATACCGATGCCGTTCGTTATTTGTACGATCGCATCAATTACGAAAAAACCTCCGATCGGCCGTACGACCAACGGGCGTACAGACTTGCACGGATGGAGTACTTTCTCCAAGAGCTTGGAAACCCGCACCTAGCCGCCCCAGTTCTCCACGTCGCAGGAACAAAAGGCAAGGGATCGGTCTCCTGGTTTCTTGCCGAAGCACTGCGTCGTTCCGGCCTATCTGTCGGGCTATACACTTCGCCTCACCTGGTCCATTTAGAGGAAAGGTTCGTCATGAATGGCCTGCCATGTTCGCCGTCCGAGCTTGCCGAACAGGTCGAAATGCTTAAGAGAGCGGCAGAGGCTACCAGTGGGACATCCCATGGCTGTCCCACTTTCTTCGAAATGACCACGGCTCTAGCTTGGTTGTTGTTCGCGACCCGAAAGTCAGACGTCAATGTGATCGAGGTTGGCCTCGGCGGACGGCTTGACAGCACAAATGTCTGTCACAGCACACTTGCCATCATCACCTCGATCAGCTTTGACCACCAACAACAACTGGGAAATACGATCTCTCTCATTGCCGCCGAAAAAGCCGGGATCATCAAAAAAAATGTACCGGTTATTAGCGGTGCAAGGCATCCGGACGCACGCTCGGTCATTCGAGCAAAGTGCGTCGAAACAAATAGCCCGCTTTGGGAACTCGGTGTCGATTTCGAATGTACCACTCAGCCCAAAAAAATGGGACCAGCCATTTCCATCGATCCTCGATCCAATTGCGCCAGCCAAATGGATTTCAATCCAATGTCGGCACGAATCCCAGCAATTCAGATGCGAAACCTCGCCTTGCGAATGCCGGGCAAACATCAGGCAGACAACGCTGCTATCGCTATTGCAGCATGGCAACGCCTCCAATCGGATGGCTGGTCTCTCCCGCAAAATGGGATGGTCGATGCCCTCGCTAACACGCAATTGTGCTGCCGAATCGAAGTTGTCTCGACCAACCCCACGACGGTCATAGACTCGTCTCACAATGTTGCATCCATTGCGGCATTGATCCGCTCGCTAACCGACCACTTTTCTCCAGCCAAAAAGACGATCATTTTCGCTTGTTCCAAAGACAAGGACTATACGTGCATGCTCGATCAAATCCTCGACTATGCGGATCGGTTGATCGTCACTCAATTTCAGAACAACCCCAGAGTCGTTCCCGTTGAACGACTCGAAGAAATCGCCAACGCAAAACGAATCCATCACCCTCAAGTCGAAATATTGTCAGCTCCATCAAGCCAAATCGCCATCGACCATGCAACGCGTTCGGCTACCGACAATGAATTGATCTGCATTACCGGATCCTTTTTTCTTGCCTCCGAAACGCGACCAATGTTTCCAAATTCCAGTATCATTGATATTTAATGTGTCCGTTCGACACACCACCAAAATTATGATTAACGACAACATTGACAAACTAGATTCTGCCATACGACCAGCCATTCGGCTTTCGCGCGACGAGTGGCATCATCTGAAAGTGACCGATGCGTCAGGCAATGAGTACAGCGATGTTAGCGTTGTGCCATTGTTTCCGATTACGGAGTGCAAACGCTGGGTATCGCTGGTAAGTGCCGATGGCGATGAAATCGTTTGTCTCGACTCACTCGTCGGGCTCTCTGCCGAAAGTATCAAGTTGCTTGAAGAAGAGCTTGCATTGAGAGAGTTCGTTCCCGTTATCGAGAAAGTGATTCACGTTTCTGGCAACCAAGATCCATGCGAATGGGTTGTTCAAACCAACCACGGTGTTACCAGTTTCGTTATCAAAGCCGAAGAGGACGTCCGTCGCGTCTCGTCTAAAACGGTCGTTATCACCGATGCGAATGGCATTCGATTTCGAGTCGAAGATGTTAAGAAATTAGACAGTCGCTCGCGAGCGTTTGTGGAGTGGTACGTTTCCTAGATGCATTGATCTGGAAAAACACTCCCGGCAGTAGGACTAGCCAGAGTCACCTCAAACCTAACAGAAGAAAACCGCATGTCGACTCCTATTCTCGGTCAAGCATTGGTTTACCCTTGGAGCGCGATCGCTCCTCGCTACCTCGTACCCATCGAGCCCAAACGGTCGGGCCACTTCTTTACCGACGTTCTCATCATCGGTGGCGGATTAGCGGGACTGAGAGCCGCTCATGAAGTCGATCCGTCTTTGCACACGATGATCTTAACCAAGGACAAACTGGAGGAATCCAACAGTAATTATGCACAAGGAGGCATAGCAAGCGTGTGGGATCCGGAGGACCGCTTCGACAATCATGTGCAAGACACGTTGACGGCAGGTGGCGATCTCTGCCATCCCAAAGTGGTCGAAATGGTTGTGCGTGAGGCCCCTGATCGTGTCGCCGAGCTTATCCGTTGGGGAACCAAATTCGATGAGCACGATGGTCAATTGGCACTAGGGCGCGAAGGTGGACATTCCCATCAACGTATCATTCATGCCCTCGGAGATGCAACTGGCAAAGAGATCATGAGGTCCATGATCGATCACACCCGCCAGCGTCGCAATGTCGAGATATGCGAAGAAACGTTTACGATCGACCTACTAACGCATGAAGGGCGTTGCTGTGGCGTTGTCGCATCCATCCGCGGCGGAAAGCCGGTCCTGATCTGGGCTAAAGAAACGATTTTGTGCACCGGAGGATGTGGCCAAGTTTTTCGCGAATCCACCAACCCTCGCGTCGCCACCGGTGATGGACATGCAATTGCTTTTCGGGCTGGAGCCGCAATGCGAGATATGGAGTTTATGCAATTCCATCCCACTGTCTTGTACATTGCAGGTAGTTCTCGCACATTGATCACCGAAGCTGTACGCGGGGAAGGTGCTCACCTGCTCGATGCGACTGGGAAACGATTCATGGAAGACTTCGACCCTCGACTTGAACTTGCGCCGCGCGATGTGGTTAGCAAGGCGATCGTCAGCCAGATGGAAAAGACCCATACACCCTGCGTCTATTTGACGATGAAGCATTTACATGCATCGCATATTCGCAGCCGATTCCCGGGAATCGCAAAAGTTTGTTTAGGCTTTGGATTGGACATCGCAACCGATCCCATCCCGGTTCGCCCTGGTGCACACTACATGATCGGTGGCTGCAATGTAATGGAACGCGCGGAAACCACCCTCCCCGGCTTGTGGGCAGCGGGCGAGGTGACCAGTAGTGGCCTACATGGCGCGAACCGATTGGCTTCGAATAGTCTGCTCGAGGGGTTGGTCTTTGGAGCTATCGCTGGCAGGCATGCTTCGGAGGCTGCAATTCAAAATAGCGAGACCGAATTGCGCGTTCTGCCGATTCAAAATGCTCCAAAAGGTGAACCCTTTCAGCCAATCGACCTGGCCGACATTAGAAATGCGGTACGAGCGCTCATGTGGCGAAACGTCGGTGTACAACGTCGCGAAGACCGGCTTACGGAAGCCGCACATGCGATTCAACAGTACTGCGGTTACGTTCTCGCTCAGGACTTATTTAGTGTCGATGGATGGGAGCTTCAAAACATCTTGACGGTTGGCTTACAAATGGCGACCGCCGCACTCGCTCGCACCGAGTCTCGAGGTGTGCATTTCCGTACCGACTATCCGAATGTGGACAACGACAAATGGCGAAAACACCTCGAGATACACAGGGACGCTAACTAGCCCAGCCATCAACCGCGTTTACGACGCTGACGCGTTCGCTCTTCTTCGAGCTGATTGAACGCAATTAGCCAAGTATCGTCCACTTGGTTTTGGACTTTGGCAGTGAGCGGAGGAGGAACCGCTGTGGTCTCCTCGCCTTCACCGCTACCGCGAGCATTCAAGAAATTGATTACGGCAAGCGCATCCAATGGCGTGAGAGATCCGTCCGCGTCTACGTCGTAGTCAGGCTGCGACAATGTGCTGGCAGGTCTTGGGAAAGGCAAACTTCCCAAAAGATCTCCATTGATTGCATTGATAATCGCCAAGACATCCAGCGGATTGACCCCGCCAATTCGATCCACATCCTCAGGAATAAGCTGATTTTGCCATGGTTGAGGGTTCGGCGTGCGAACGAGATTTACGGAAAGAGGATAGGAGTTGGGAGTGGTCCCAACTTCGGTCGCAATGATCGGCACGACAACTTGCAACGCATCGCTATCTCCCAAACTCTTACCCGGAGCAACGGTCAAGCTTCCATTCACAACAACGAACCGGTCATCCAACGAGGCAATCGAATACTTTTGGCCAACGTCCTGGTCGACCACATTAATGACACCTAGATTCAATCCGGTTACGTTCGATAGTATTTTTGGATCGGCTACCGAGGCAGCCGTCGGCGGATCGTTTGCATCGTCAATTGCGATCGTGATCGCTCTCTGGCTTTTGCGGGCTGGCGCGCCAGAATCGGTCGCAATGACAATGACCGAATCAAATTGCGTGGTTTCGAAATCAAAAACGCCAACGCGTACAAGTGAGAGGTCGCCCGTTACCGGATTGATCGAAAATCGAGTCTCCGAAGCGGGTAACGAGAATCGAACGAATTGATTGGTATCAAGATCCGTTGCAATCACCTTGGCAAACGTTCCGTTGGTGACTTGATTTTCTGGAATATGAATCAGGCTGGTGGTGATCTGAGGATCAAACTCATTGACGTCGTCAATTGCGATCGTGATCGTGCTCTGGATTGTGCGGGCTGGCGTGCCAGAATCGGTTGCAATGACAACGACCGAATCAACTTGAGCGGTTTCGAAATCAAAAACGCCAGCGCGTACAAGTGAGAGGTCGCCCGTTACCGGATTGATCGAAAAACGAGTCTCCGAAGCGGGTAACGAGAATCGAACGAATTGATTGGTATCAAGATCCGTTGCGATCACCTTGGCAAACGCTCCGTTGGTGACTTGATTTTCTGGAATACGAATCAGGCTGGTGGTGATCTTAGGATCAAACTCATTGACGTCGCGAACGACGATATTCACCGAAGCCGTGGTCGCAAGCTGAGGAATACCATTGTCAAACGCTTCGACAAAGAACTGGTATGAACTCGCGCTCTCGTGGTCCAAGGAACCATTCGCAGCCAGCCTGATTTCACCCGTATTTGGATTTAAGGAAAACAGTGACGGTGGTGTTCCCAAGAATCGAAATCGTACTTTGTTAGCGGTGTCGCCGTCGGTTGCGTCTAGGACGCCAAGGATCGTAGAGCCTGCAACCCCCTCATTGACGCTGAAGGATGCCGAACGCAGTGCTGGCGCGAACTCATTCACGTCGATTAGGTCTATGGTCGCTTGTTGCTCATAGGATAGCGGCGGAATCCCGGTGTCCGTGACTTGCACCGTGAGCGACACTCGGCTGCCTGACTCATAATCGAGTTCTTTGCCTGGAGCGAGATAAAGGGTATTTCCTCGTATTTCAAAACGTGGGTCCGTTACCGCCCAGATGAATTCATCTTTACTGTCAGGGTCTGTTGCGAAAAGTGTACCCAAAAATTTGCCCGAAAGATCCGCATCACCCTCCACCGCTGGATCTGCAGCGAGTTGAATAGCGAAAGGCGCATCATTTACATTCGCAACGGTAACGAACAATGAAATCGTTGCAAACAATCCGGCAAAATCCGTCGCGCGAATGATCAAAGGATAATCACCTACATCCGCATTTTTGGGAATTCCCACAAGTCGCCTCGTGGTCGGATCGAACGACAACCATTTGGGTAACGCAGAACCATCGGATCGAGCCATGCTGTACGCTAAAGTGGTGTTGTCGACATCGCTGAACCAAGCTGTCGGCACTACCAAGGTTAAGGTCTGATCTTGATCGACGCTGACTGCCTGGGCCCCGACGTTTGCTATCGGCGCATCGTTGACTGGCGTAATCACCGTGCTCAACGAGCTGTCCGTCAACGACAGCGGCCCATCTGCAACGTACGTTGTCACATCGATTGTGCTGCGAACGGTTC
>CAMBSL010000142.1 GCA_945870455.1 Pirellula staleyi DSM 6068
CAATTCTCGATCGAGATTCTTGCCGAGATCAATTATGCCCCGAGACTAACCATTGCATCGCTCCTCCAACAAGCCAAGCAACTCGTGAGCGATGGCGCGGATCGAATTGACTTGGGCTGCGAGCCAGGAATTCGATGGACCAAGGTTGCAGATGCTGTTAAGGCCCTGAGAGGGGAAGGGATCGTGCTATCGATCGACACGTTCGATTCGTGGGAATCGCGCGAGGCAACCGCCGCAGGTGCATCGCTCGTGCTGTCGGTGAACAAAAACAATCGCGAGGAGTCTGTCGATTGGGGATGCGAAGTCGTTGTGGTTCCTGACGACACGGTTGATTTTATTCCCGGCATGATTGAAACGGCGGAATACCTCACGAAGTTTGCGGTCCCCTTTCGGCTCGACCCGATACTGGAGCCGATCGGCTGCGGCTTTGCGGCCTCGCTCGGACGCTATCTAACCACGCGTGCCATGTTCCCAGACGCTTCGATCTTGATGGGGATTGGGAACTTGACCGAACTGACCGATTGCGATTCGGCGGGCCTCAACACGATGCTGCTGGGCTTTTGCGAGGAGCTGCAAATTGGAAGTGTCTTGACAACGCAGGTGATTTCTTGGGCCAAAACGAGTGTGAGGGAATGCGATCTTGCTCGTCGGTTGGTTAACTATGCAGTCCGGCACAAAATCCCCCCGAAGCATTTTGAAGATCGGCTCGTGATGTTGCGTGACCCTTCGGCACCTGTTTTTTCGGCAGATTCGATTTCAGCGTTAGCCAGCGGTATCAAAGATAACAACTACCGCATCTTGATCGACCAGAATGAAATTCACTTGGTCAGCGCAGGTGTGCACCTGCATGGAATGGACCCTTTCGTCATCATGGACGAACTCATGCGTTTGCCACAATCGAAAAATGTCGATGCATCGCATGCATTTTATCTCGGATTCGAGTTAAACAAGGCACTTACTGCCTTGACTCTCGGAAAACGCTACGAACAAGACGAATCGCTGAATTGGGGCATGCATACCCGACCGGAAAAGCATCACCGTCTCGCTCGAAAACCAATTCAGAAAGTCAATCGTGATGAAGATCCCGGATAGTGACTCTGCCTGGTGACTGCCAGATAGTGCTAGGTGACTGCCAGATAGTGACGGAGCGACTGTTTGCGACTATGCTATGCTTGATCTTAACAACCGTATTTCAATGAAAGACCGTTCAGTGGACAAGGGCCAGCAACGAATGCTTAAGTTTTCTAACTATTTTGGCAATCGATGGTTTGCGAGCTTGCTGGTCGTTGCATGCATGCTGACTGAGGCGCCGCCGATGATTCAGCCTAGTTTGTACGCTGACGAGCCTCAAAGTGAGCTAGCAACTAAGCCGTCAAACGAAGCCGACCTCGTTTTTTTCGAAACGAGCATTCGTCCTCTTCTCGCTACCCATTGCTACGAATGCCACAGCGCCAACGCGACCAAAATAAAGGCAAGTCTGATGTTGGACAGTCGGCAACGCATGTTAAAAGGTGGCGATTCCGGAACTGCGCTTGTTCCATCCAAGGCCGACGAAAGCCCCATCATTGAATCGGTCAAGTACCTTTCAAATGAAATGCCACCCAAAGGCAAACTGCCCGATGCGGATATCGAGAACCTTATCAAATGGGTGAACATGGGAGCACCCTGGCCAGAAGAAGCCGAACCGATCCCGTCTGAAAAGAAAAACACGTTTGACCTCAATGCTCGCAAGCAATCGCATTGGATGTGGCAACCTGTCCATTTGCCATCGCTGCCGAAGGTGTCGAATGGCGATTGGCCATTGCAACCTCTGGATCGCTTTATCCTCTCAAAGCTTGAATCATCCGATCTTAAACCAGCACCACCCATCGATCGACGTGGCTTGATTCGGCGGCTATCCTTCGATTTGTTAGGGTTGCCGCCGTCCGCAGAAGACACGGATCGATTTGCGGAGGACGTTGCGAGCAACTCGACGGAGGTATTGGTGGATGCCTTGCTGAAATCTCCTCAGTTTGGTGAACGGTGGGGACGACATTGGCTAGATTTGGTTCGCTATGCCGAGTCGAGAGGACATGAGTTCGATGCAGACACCCCCAACGCCTATCAATATCGCGACTACGTTATTCGAGCACTTAATGCCGATGTGCCTTATGACCAATTTGTGCGCGAGCATATTGCTGGCGATTTGTTGCTTGATCCTCGTGTTAACCCTGATAGCAAGTCCAACGAGTCGGTGCTGGGGACTGGCTTCTGGCACTTGGGTGAATGGGTCCACTCGCCAGTCGATATTCGCAAGGACGAGTCGGATCGCTTTGATAACATGGTCGATGTTGCGACCAAAGCGTTTCTTGGAGTGACTGTCACGTGTGCTCGATGCCACGACCATAAATTCGATGCGATATCCGCTCGCGATTACTACTCGATGACGGGTTTCCTCCAAGGCTCGCAGTATCGACAAGTGCGATTCGAGACGATGGAACAGGAACGCCATATCGCCGCAGAACTTGAAAAACTTGACGCGAACTATGCCTCTCAAGTCGAAAAAGCACTCGTGGAAAATTGGTCTAAGGATCGGCCGGAGACAATCGAAAAATTGCGAGCCAAAGTCACCTCGGCGGCAGGCAAAGTTGAGCTTCCGTGGCCGCGCCTGTCGATCCCAACACTCGCTTCCAGCGACGAAGCATCTGAGCTCGCTGTCGACTACACGTCCGACAAACCAAGTTTGCTGAACCAGGACGGTTTCATTTTTGGTACGAACATTCCTCAAGCGGACCAAATCGTTTTAAGAGAGGTCGATGCGATACCTACCGTTCAACTGAGTTTGGGCTCTTCCGTCCGCAATGATGCGTTTTGGAACGGTCTGATTGCCAAAGGGGAAAAACCAATCAGTATGAATTCTCGCATTGAAACCATGCCTCGCCCCGGTCGAACACTGTTGACACCCACTTTCGAAGTCAAGCATGGAACCGTTTCATGTCTGGTGCGCGGAAACGGGTTTGTAGTTGCTTGTGTCGATTCGCACCGGCTCGTTGCGGGTCCGTTGCACGGCGGAACGATTCAGGACATCAAGCGGGAGAACGATCAAGTCGGCTGGATTGCAATGAATCTCACGCGATACGTTGGTCATCGCATTCACTTGGAATTTACGCCGGCCGAAAATCAAACGCTCGAAATATTCGGCGTGCGAGACGGCAAAAAGGCCGAATCGGTCGTTGCAACCAAAACCGAACCGGCGAAAGATCCCGATTCAAGTGAAACAATCGAGAAAATCTCGAGCACGATAGACAACGCGATTGCAGCATGGAAGGACAGTAACCTTGCTATCAAAGCGTCTGATGGCGATTGCTTGGCCGCAACCAACTGGCTTCTCAGCAATAGCAAAATCCTTTTCGCTTGTGATCCAGATGGCAGATCCGAAATCGATCGAATTGCGATACGGTGGGCAGACGCACGAAAGGAACTGCGAAGTCGGCTTCCGAACGAATCCGCCATCGCGGTCGCAATGATCGATTCAACGGGCGAAGATGATCGAGTTCTTATTCGCGGTAACTCAGCAGCCCCTGGAGATGTTACTCCTCGCCGGTTTCTCGAAGCGATCGATGGCGGTTCGCCTCTGAAAATCGAGAACGGCAGTGGTCGATTGCAGTTGGCCGAACGGATAAACGATCCTTCCAATCCGTTGACATCCAGGGTCATCGTCAATCGAGTGTGGCACCATCTGTTAGGGCGTGGCATAGTGCCAACGGTTGACGACTTCGGTGTCCTCGGCCAAATGCCATCCAACCCCGAACTGCTTGATCATCTTGCCGAATGGTTCAACCGGAACGGCAAATCAATCAAGGGACTTATTCGCTATATTGTGCTTTCTCAGACCTACCAAATGAGCAGTCAAGTGTCCGACCAATCGTTGGCGATCGACCCAAAGAACCTGTTATTGCAACATGTTGCACCGAAGCGATTGTCGGGCGAAGCGATACGCGATAGTTTGCTTTCGATATCAGGCGAGTTGGATTCGAGAATGTATGGTCCATCTGTTCCTATCTTTCTTTCGCCTTTCATGGATGGTCGAGGCCGACCGTCTGCTAGCGGACCATTGGATGGGAGCAAACGACGATCCATCTATGTTGCTGTTCGTCGCAATTTTTTGTCTCCATTCATGTTGACGTTTGATACACCGAACCCATTCAGCACGATGGGCAAGCGAAATGTATCCAATGTACCTGCACAGTCGCTCATCTTGATGAACGATCCGTTCGTGGGTGCGGAAGCACACAATTGGGCAGTACGAACGCTAAAGAAAGAGCTTGGGTCCGACATGGATCGAATTCAATGGATGTACAAAACCGCCTTTGCAAGGCCTCCGACAAGCCGTGAATTGCAAACGGCAACACAATTTATCCAAGAACAAAGTCGACAGCGTGGTGCTGCCGCCGGAGACATAGGTGTGTGGTCGGATTTTGCCCACGTGCTGATCAATCTCAAGGAGTTTGTGTTTCTACGATGAGCCATTTCAAGCGAGAGTCAAGTGATTGTTGCGGGTTTCGTTCCCGGCCGCGTTCCAGGCGTGAAATGCTTGGCCAAGTAGCCGGCGGGTTCGGGGCGTTGGCCCTGAGCGCTCTTCTTCGTGAACGCAGTTGGGGAGGTACCGGGACGCACGGGCTACATTTTCCGGCCAAGGCGAAGAGTGTCATCTTTTTGTACATGGACGGTGGCCCGTCGCAAGTCGATACGTTCGATCCGAAACCGTTTCTCGAAAAATACAACGGAAAAGATCCAAGCCAATTATTCAAGATTGAACCCACGCAGTTCAATAACAATGGTTCGGTTTTGGCCAGTCCCTGGAAGTTCAATCAGTACGGGCAGTCGGGCATTCCTGTAAGTGATTTGTTTCCGAATATCGGCAAGTGCGTCGATGAGTTAGCGATTGTCCGGTCCATGGTTTCTGAATTTCCTGAACACACGTTTGCAAACTACTTTTTGCACACGGGCAGCGGAGTCCAAGGCCGGCCAAGCATGGGAGCTTGGGTCAACTATGGCTTAGGGAGTTCGTGTGAGAATCTTCCGGGATTCGTAGTCCTCAACGGCGGCCTGATTCCACCCGGTGGTTTGGATTGTTTCGGAAGCGGCTTTTTGCCGGCAGCTTTTCAGGGGTCCGTGTTCAAGCCGAAAGGAAGTGCGGTTGCAAACATCGCCCGAATCGAAGCTTCGCAACAAATGCAAAGGGACAAACTCGATTTGGTTAGGGAATTGGATCGGCAAGCCATTGATGCATATGGTGAACACGAAGCCATCGAATCGGCCATATCCAACTATGAGCTAGCTTATCAAATGCAGATGTCCGTACCCGACTTAATGGACGTATCGCAAGAACCTCAGCATATTCACGAGCTATACGGCATGAATGCAGAGTACCCTCAGACTCGGATTTATGCTTCCCAATGCCTGATCGCCAGGCGATTGGTGCAACGCGGCGTTCGATTCATCGAGCTCACTTGCCCATCGGTCGATGGCGATCGATGGGATCAGCACAGCAATCTGCGGAAGGGACACGAAAATAATGCGAGGGCCGTCGACCAACCCATCGCTGCTTTGCTGACCGACCTGCGCCAACAAGGGCTACTTGACGAAACGTTGGTTGTTTGGGCTGGGGAATTTGGCCGTACCCCCTTTGCACAAGGCAACGACGGACGCGACCACAATCCTTTTGGCTTCACGATTTGGATGGCAGGGGGTGGTGTTAAGCCAGGAACCATTTACGGTGCGACAGACGAATGGGGATACAAAGCGATCGAGAACAGACTAGAAATACATGATTTGCATGCGACCATTCTGCATCTACTTGGAGTCGACCACACGCGTTCGACGTTTCGTTTTGGCGGGCGCGATATGCGTCTGACCGATGTGAAAGGTCACGTCATTCACGATATCGTTGGTTAGGATAGGTCGATAAATTAGTCGGATAGGCTTCCATCCTGTCATGCGGAATAGGACCGTCCGGAAGCGATGTAAGCCTATCCTATAACGATTTACGTATTGTTGATTGAACGATCATTATTCCTCTGGAATTTGTCACGATGTCGATTCGATACCAACGCCTTGAACCTATTCGTACAACTCCGGAACGGGTCTTCGCTGCCATCGACGATCTGCCACTGACGTCCAAATGGTTGCCTCCTTGCGTGAGTCTGGAAAAAATTGGCGACGGTCCGGACGCGGTTGGTGACAAATTGAGCTACGTCTACAAGCAAGGGGGCAAGACAGCGAATATGGCAGGCGAGATACTAGCTCGCACGGATGGAAAACAGTTGCACTGCAAGTATTTCGACAACATGTTTGACGTGTCGGTCGATTTGCATGTTGCCGCATCCCCCGAGGGAAGCATGACGACGCACATCATCGAAATCACACCCAAAAAATGGATCGCCAAACTGATGTCGCCGCTGATCCGATTCGGATTGGGAAAGCAAACTCGCGAAGCCGCCAAAAACCTAAGGAAGATGTTAGAACCGCCTGCTGCCTAGCGAGTACCAAAGGAGCGCCATGGATGCCCTAAGTTGCACGACGCTCTGCGCCGCAGGAATCACGACGCGGAGCGTCGTGCAGCTAAGTTTACCAAACGACGTTTTTATTCTGGACTGTTCACTAAGGCTATGGTAACCCGACGCGTAAGCGAGGCATTGCAGTCGGCACCTCGCTTACGGGCACGGGTTGTCAAACTGCCGCCAAAAAGTGGTTCATCTATCAATTCACTTTGTCGATGCGATCGTGGCTCTTGCTTTTTCAATCACTTCCTTGAGGGTGACTTCCACGCCACCGCGACGTTTGCTTTCGTCAGCCGCTTCCATGAATGCGTACAGTTCGATCGTTTCATCAGCACTGACCGGGACTGCATTGCCACGAAACATTTTGACGATCTCAATGAGCAAGACGTCATAGCCATCGTAGCTACCGACATCGGAAGCTCCATTTTCTCCAACCGCATGTCCTCCGTAGCCTTTGCGATCCGTGGTGTTGGATTCTCGAAAAATTCCAGTACGGCCATTGGGCCAAGTACCAATGACTTCGATTTTCCCATCGGCCGTCAACCCTCGTTTGACTGAAACGCATCCTGTTCCCATCACCGCAAAGAGAGCTTCGCATCCGTGAACGCCGTACCAGTACAAGTCAACATGGGTTGGTTCCAATGAGGCCGGACTAAATGTCTCTGCACTCTTCACTTGGCCGATCGAACCATTTCGGACGGCTTGCGTTGATTTACCATATCGCAATGAAGACGAGCAAAAGCAAGGAACGTTGGCTTTTTTGACTGCATCGAGGATTCGGATGGTGTCCGCTAAGTTGCCTGCGATCGGTTTGTCGATGAAGACCGGTTTGCGTGCAGCCAGTACGGGACCGAGTTGCTCAAAATGGACTCGGCCGTCATTGGATTCGAGAAAAACGACATCAACTCGTTGAAGCAGGGATTCAATGGAATCGACGATTTCAACACCTAGCGACTTTACTTGTTCAATGTAGCCAGGAACTCGTTCGGTGCTACTCACGATGTCGCGACTCCCTTGTGGATAGGCAGCGGTGACAACGATGCCAGCAACCTTTTCTTTATCCTCGGGTTTGGAAGGACCCTTATTGAGTGCCTTGGTGAATGCAATCGCGTGCGACGTATCAAGGCCTATGATTCCGGCGCGAATAGGTTTCGGTTCCTGAGCCAACGCGGTTTCAAAGGACGCGCATGCAACAAGAGTAGACGTCAGTAGGCATAGAATTGATTTCATAAGATTGAGGTGGGTAGGAGGGGATCCATGGCTTCAAAAGCACCGGGGGAACGTCATTGTAACTATCGCGACCAGCTTAGCGTAGGAAGGAAAGGAGCTGGCTTGCAAATTATGCTTTTTTTGCTTAGCGGCCAGCCCTGGTTTCCGATCGTTCGATCCGACACGGGGTGTTTGAAAGTGGCATGGGCGCGATTGCCCATGGAATCACGAGCGAGCGCGCTCGTGCCACGCGATGGTTAGCTTACTTTTTGGTATGCTATTCTTCCGCATTCGCACTACATCACACCTGGGGGGCTTTCACGTTATGTCCGTAAAATCAGTTCATGCTGCGTTGGTTATTTTCTGGTTGGCGGGGCTTGCATTCGGTGAGGACCAGTCCAACTGGCTGGGTTGGCGCGGCCCGCTTGGGAACGGAAGCATTGAAAATGGATCCTATCCCGCAAAATTTGATGCCAAGATTTATCTATGGCGCGCAGATCTGCCTGGTAAGGGTTGTTCGACCCCGATCGTCTTGAACCAAAAGATTTATCTTACGGCACCCGTCGGCGATACTGACGCCGTGCTTTGCTTTGACTTTGACGGTGTAATGAAATGGCAGTCGGTTTTCGGTAAAGAGAATGCTGGTAAGCATCGCAATGGCTCGGGCAGCAACGCTTCGCCCACGACAGATGGAATGCTCGTATTCGCGTACTTCAAGAGCGGAACATTAGCGGCCGTAGAGTTGGACGGAACGGTCCGTTGGCAAACCAATCTCGTCGATCGATTTGGGAAAGATACGTTGTTTTGGGATCACGGCACCTCTCCTGTACTCACGGACAAGTATGTCATCATGGCTCGCATGCATGCTGGGGAATCATGGCTGGCAGCTTTTGATAAATCCAGCGGGGAACTCGCATGGAAGGTCGCTCGCAACTACACGACGCCAACCGAATGCGATCACGGCTACACAACTCCCTTGGTTATTCAACACAACGGAAAAGAGGCCGTACTCGTGTGGGGAGCGGAACACATCACCATTCACGATTCGACCGATGGAAAAGTCATTTGGTCGTGCGGAAACTTCAATCCAGATGCCAGCAAACTTTGGCCTGCTATCGCTACACCGGTCATTGTAAATGACATGGCTGTAATCGCCTATGGTCGCAACGATCGGGGCATTCCCAGACTCTACGGGATTCGAATCACCGGGGATGGCGACGTAACCAAGACGAACCATATTTGGAAACGCGAAGACAGTGGGACTTTCGTGCCCACTCCTGCGGTTTACAAAGGCCGTGTGATTCTCGTTAGAGATCGAGGCGAAGTTGAGTGCATCGACCCCTCGACAGGCAAAACGCTTTGGAGCGATTCTTTTCCAAAAGGGCGAGCCTTGTTTTACGCATCGCCGTTGATTGCGGGTGACCTCTTATATGCACCCCGTGAAGATGGAGTTGTTTTCGTAGCCAGCATCGCAAACAACAAGTTCGAACTTTTGTCCGAAAACGACATGGCCGAACCTGTGATTGGATCGCCTGTGCCTTCGGCGAACCGAATCTTCCTACGAGGCGAAAAACACTTGTTTTGCATCGCTTCTCCGTCAACCAAAGAATGAGTGGTGCGGGATTCCGATCCACACAGCCGACAAAAGTCAAAGTAGTAGGCACATTCCATGTGCCGTCCACCTGGAATCCGGCCAAAGCTTGACTGCGAACGGCATGGCGGAGCGTGCCTGCACCTTTTGTCGGCTGTGTCTAATTGCAGTCGAATATCCAGAGTCGCTTGGATGCAAATCGATGGTTGGACCTTAAAAATCCAACTGGCATCGTATGCCAAACGCATCGGTTTGCGAATGGATGAAATCGTCCGAGAGGATCACTCCGTCGCGTAGTGGACGCGAATCTGCCCACGAGTGGATGTAGTTAAAAACGCACTTGCAGTTTGGATTCACATACCAATTCAATCCGGTAGTCATGTTCTGCATCACCCCCCCTGGAATCTGTCTATTGGTGACGTCCAGGTACGACCATCGGGCTGCGAGTTCCCATGCTCCCCAGCCGCCACCGCTTTTCGAAACACTGTGAAATGGAATCACGCGATCAATCGCACCCGCTTTGCGGTCATAAGGTCTATGCTCACCAGTCAAGAACCAACCTACTTGCGAATAAGCACCGTTGAGAAATGCATTGCCACGCGTGGAGGTATCGACAAAGCAACCCATCGCTTCGGATTGAAGGGAGATTGGACCACGGACCCAAAGCGATTCCAAGCCAACGGTCTGGACCAAACTCGCTTGGGTGATGTTTCCCGTATCTACAAAAGCGGGTGTTCCGTTCGCCACATCAGGTGCCGCGGACCCAGTCGTTCCGATCGGTGATCCTGCTGGAACAACAAACTCTCCGACAAAGATTTCGGGAATGCTTCGAAATCTTACTCGCTCATTCGGAGGTGCATTTAAAAAATGTCCCATGCCGACATGCAGATAATCTTCACCCTTGGGACCACAATGCCAAAGCAAATGCGTTATGCGACCTGCCCCTCCATTGCCCCCATCCGTGCTGAGTGATCCACCAAACTGATCTTGGCCCGTTCGAAAGTAGGATGCAGCCCAAGTCCAGTTGAGATCATCCGAGTTGTTATAGAATCCGACTCCCAAATGCCTGAACGGAGTGAACGCCTGAAACATGGAGGATCGCTCCATGAACGTCGTGAACCGGAAACTGCTTACGACTTCGAGACTAAATGGTTGTTTCCATTGGCCTACGCGAACTGTTCCGAGAGGGCCTACATTCTTGAAATCCGTCCAGACGTCGGTAAATGTTGGGCGACCGAAAAAGCCAAAATCAAACTGCATGAAGTAGTCCATGCGGTCGGAGACGGCACCCTTGGCACTCAACCGTGCACGCCGGAAATCCGCCCCACTTTCAATTCGGCCATACGCTTCCCGGCTGGCGTCGGATTGATTAAACGCGACCGCATCCGCTTGAAACACACCATTGACAGTGACGTTGGGGAGTTTCTTTTTGTCCGCGTCGGCCTTCTTCTTCGCTTCGTCCAGATCTTTTAGCTCTTTGGAGACCTTCGTCGATGTTGTCTCAAGCGATTCCAAGCGTTTGGCGAGTTCATCCAATGTCGGCGTCGCCGAACCATTCTCCGGATTGGAGGAGAAAATGAATCGCGAATCCGTTGGTTCGACTTGGCCGCCGTTACTTAGATCGCTCGAGGATAGATAGTAAGCTTGACCATTTGCCTGCCTACAAAAACCAAGTGCCAAGATAGCGATTACGATGAAGAGTTGACTGCGAACCATGATCCGTTCCTTGCCATTTGAATTCCGGTAACAGTTTTCTATCGTCGTGAGTGGAGTAAAAACTGGATGCAACGATTTTGCTAGCGATTGGCTTTTCCGTAGAAACGGACCTTGGCGATGAGATAGGATTGCGGGTTAGGATATTTTTTCGACACAGTCGACAAAAGGTGCTGGCACGCTCCGCCGTGCCATTTGCAGTCAAGCTTTTGACAGGATTCTAGGTGGATGCCACATGGAATGTGCCTACTGCTTTGACTTATGTCGGCCGTGTCTCCACTCCACAGCACCAGAAAAGATTGGAAAATCAGCAATAACTCTCCTTCATTTGGAGATTGTTTCTATGGATCGCAAACGGAAGAGCACTAGCCACGACACCGCAAGCTATTAAACTGCAAACTTCATGACTCCATCGTGGAACGACGCTCAGCGCCGTCATGGGAGTTTGCCAAAACGACGCAGTGCGTCGCACAACGATTGAAAGCCCATGACTGATTTGATTGCTGCGATCATCCAAGGTGTCGTCGAAGGACTCACCGAATTCCTGCCCGTCAGCTCGACTGCCCACATCCTGATCACTCAGGAGCTTCTTTCCATCGACCGCACCGACAGCTTTTGGAAGATGTTTGCTGTATTCATTCAACTGGGGGCAATATTGGCGGTTGTCGCTTACTTCTGGAAGCGATTGATGGGTTTTGTGGCTTCGTTTCTACAAGCTCTCTCGGCTAAAGATCGTCATCCCGGCGGCAAGTCAATATGGCTATCACACCCATTGCCGCTGGTGATGATAAGTTTTGTCGTAACCGCAATTCCATGTTTCTTGATCGATAAGTTGATTGATGACAACATGGAATCTTTACTATTCATTGGGATTGCATTGGTCGTTGGCGGTATTGCGATGTTCGTCATCGACCGTTACGCCAGCAACCAAGTGACGACCACACAACTCGAAGAGATTAGTTTGAAACAAGCGATTGTCATTGGTTTGGCGCAAATCGTGGCAGCAGTATTTCCCGGAACGAGTCGCTCAATGTCCACCATTGCAGGCGGACAACTGATGGGGCTTTCTCGCAGCGCCGCCTTGGAGTTTAGTTTCTTTCTTTCGATCCCGATTATGTTTGCAGCGAGCGGCTTCAAATTGCTTAAGTATTTGATGAAACAACCACTTCCGGAAGTGGATCGTTGGATCGCACTTTCGGCTGGTTTTGCGACAAGTTTTATTGTCGCATTCTTTGTAATCGCATGGTTCATGCAATGGGTACGAACGCGCGGCTTCGCTCCATTTGCACTTTACCGCGTCGTAGCCGGGGCAGCCCTGATTGGCTGGGTTCTCTGGAACCCTGCGTAAATCGTTGATTGGCCGTTCGACATCACGTCTAGACGCTCTCTGGCACGACGAATGGTGCACGATACTGTCGCTTCAGGAACGGATTGGCTTGCTCGGCATCCTCCCCAGTGAACAATTCTGTTTTGGGGTCAATGGTCAACATTGGCCCCAACAACATACTCGCAGATTCCATCGTCAAACCATGTGCAGTCATCAATTGATTCATCTCGCCTAACAATTCAGTCCATTCCTTTGACTTGAGATTCTCCGCTCGTTCTTGTGAATATTTCGTCCCCGTGCGGAAAGCGACGTTGGCCAAATTGCACCATCCCGTGGAATGATGCCCAACTTCGACATCGGTGTTCAACATAGACGGATCGCGTTTGCGAACCGCTTGAACGAAGTTTTCTTGGTGCAAGCGACCTCCAGAATTGCCTTTAAACTTTTTGATAACCTTGCCATCGAGGTCAAAGGCTGTACCCGAACCGCGTTGACCTTCGAATCGACCTCCCTCGCCATAAGCGACATAACCACTTCCTGGCCCGGGACACTTGGGGGATTTGTTGTCGGTTGGACTGGCTGGCAAATTGGTGAGGCCGATAACCACCGGAATGGACCCTGTGTCAAAATAGACAAAATGGACATTGGGTGTTTCGCCTGCATCCTTCCAAACGACCCGGCCACCACCACCCAAGATTCGATGCGGCAACGAAACTTGGTCCAGGAACACATTGTTTCGAAGGTCGTCTAAAACGTGAACTCCCCAGTTGCCCATTTCGCCAGAGCCCGTGTTCCAATCCCAGTGCCAATCATAATGCAATTTTTCTCGATAGATCGGTTTTTGTTGAGCTGGTCCAAGCCATAGGTTGTAGTCAATTTTGGGGTCGATGTTGAGCGGAGACGTTCGCAGTCCGATCGAGTCACGCACGCCGTATCGATTCACGCGAGCGGAGAGTATTTTGCCGATCCCTTTTTCTTCGTGTAGAAATTTCTTGATCTCGGCTTGCATCGGATCCGAGCGTTGCTGGGTACCCACTTGGCAGACGCGGTTGTACTTGCGAGCTGCGGCGACGGTCTGTTTGCCTTCCCACTGGCTATGGGACAACGGCTTTTCAACATAGACATCTTTACCCGCCTGCATGGCCCAAATCGCGGCCAAACAATGCCAATGATTGCAAGACGCGATCACAACGCCATCGATGTTCTTGTCATCGATCATCGACCGCAGGTCGGTCCAAGTCTTAGCATCAGGACTGAATCGCTCTTTCGCGGCGGCCACCTTGCCTTGATCTGGATCGCATAGGCCAGCAATCTTGACGCCATTCATTTTTTCGAAGACCTGCAAGTGTTCACCTGCGCGGCCGCCACATCCGACGAAGCCAAGTCGCACGTCGTCGTTGGCTAATGAATAAGCAGCAGCGTGTCGTGTTGTGGCTGCAACACCGAGAACGGCTGTCGTTTTTACGAAATGGCGGCGAGAGATTGGTTTCATGATTGAGAGGTGCTATTAGGGGTAACAAGTGCGGGATGCGTGAAAGGAATGGAAATCACTTTTAGTTCGAACGAGTCACCCTGTAGAGGAGAGTCGCTGTTCTGCCACAAAGTGCGTGCCATTGGTGGTGGGCCTGCAGTTTACTCTGTATTTAATGGGGACGTCTACATGTTGCGCGAAAATCGGCCAATACTCTCGCCATCTTCGGCATTGGCACGCAAGGCGATTGTGAGTAAGGCATCAATATTCCGCTGAATTCAGTCGTTCGATGACCACGCGTTTTCGGCAAGCTCATGGATCTTGGCTAGTATCGCTTTGAGCTGTGCGTGGAGTTCGGTTGATTGCACTTGAGTAATCGCTTGTTCGGCGCGAAGACCGAAAACGGCTCCTC
>CAMBSL010000143.1 GCA_945870455.1 Pirellula staleyi DSM 6068
ACGATTCGCGAGGTCTATCCGGAGGTTGCCGTCGCGCCATTTGTCTTGGTCGGCAGCACGGACAGCGTGCACTACGGCGATCTTTGCGAGAACATCTATCGCTTTATCCCAGCGCAGCTTGCCGAACGTGACACGCAACGATTCCACGGAATCGACGAACGCATCGCGTTGCAAGATTACACGGATATCGTTCGTTTCTTTCATCAATTCATCCTAAACCAAGCGGTCCGATGAATTCCTTCGAGAAGGCGTGAAGCGGTTCACTGGTTTTTTCGCCATCACGAGAACTACCTAGACAGGCTTAGCGGAGCGACCGATAGAGCGTTTAGGCGCTTTCTTTCAAGGTCGCTTGTTCGCCCGACATTGCTGGGAAACGAATCGAAAAAGAGGTTCCGCGGCCGATCGTGCTTTCAACCCGGATACGGCCATGATGTTGGTCGACGATGTCTTTGCAAGCCGACAACCCAAGGCCAGTCCCGCCTTTCCCGCTGCTATCCGGTCCGCTCTTGGTGGTAAAGAACGGTTCAAAAATCTTGGGCAGAATTTCTGCCGAAATTCCGGAGCCTGAGTCTCGCACCGTGAGTACAACCGCGTTCGATTTTGCCTCGTATGCGATACGAATTCGAATCGTCCCGACTTCTCCGATCGCTTGCCGAGCGTTGGTTAGCAAATTCAACATCAATCGCTGAATTTGATTGCCGGCAGCCATCACGTTTGGAACTTCCTCGAATTGTGTTTCAACCGCCACTCGGTACTTTTGCAGTTCGCGTTCGAGCAGAACCAGCGTGTCTTGGATTAGGGGAACGAGATTGGTGGGTTCCATTTCGCCGCTACGATTGCGGGCAAGCCCCAGTACGGTACTCGTTATTTTCGCACCGCGATTGGCGGCGTCGAGAATGCGTGTGAAGGCTTTGTCGCGACTTGCCTCGTCTTTGTTCCTCAATCCCATTTTGGCGTAGTTCAAAATGGTCATCAACAGGTTATTGAATTCGTGCGTGGTGGTGCTCGTTAACTCACCAATGGCCGCGAGTCGTTCGACTTGTGCAAGCCTCGCTTGCAATTGACCGACCGTGCTGTCCGTTTGGCTGGGTTCGTGAGTGTGACTCAATGTCCCGTTCGAGGAGGTGATGGCGAGTTGATCGGACGAACGATTTTCCGGCATGTGTGGCATTCGGTTGATATGGTGGTCCAAACAAGCAAACGCTAACGTTCGCGACGGTTGCTAGAGAACCTGGTCTAGCCACCCGAACCAGTTAGGTACACGAATCGCGGCCTTCAAATCAAGTCGGAAAGCCGAGTTCGAACGACTGCACGATCGAATGAAACTTTTTTTAAGGATGAGATTGCGCGATGATTCAGACCCTGGACCGTTTGGAAAGACTCCTCGAAATTGCTTCCGAAGAAGGGATTTCTGTTCGATGCGAATGGCTGGGTGGCGTGCGCGGTGGCTTGGTTCGGATTGGGAAAACCCCTATTTTGTTCGTCGACGAGTCGTTAAGTGTCACCGACCAATTCGAGCAAGTCCGTGGTTCCTTGAGTCTTTTGGATTGGTGTGAGTCGGAGTGGCGGGATGAAATGAGTCAACTTTTGGAGTTGGGACATCTGTAATCAGGGGCTGCGGGGAATGCACCCGCCAAAAAGAAAACGAACTTGTGGGCTAGCCTATTTATTGGAAAAACGTTATTTAAAAGAATCCCAAAATGCTGGGAGTCCCGTTTCAAGTCCCAATTCTCAAAGAATTTTGAAATTCTTTGTTCGAGGAACAATCGAAAATGCAAGTCAGTGAAGATGTTTTTTCCAAAGTTCAAATCGCATTAGTTGACGCCCTGGGTGTCGATGAAGACGAAGTAACGCCTGAGGCGACCATGGTCGGCGACTTGGGTGCCGAATCGATCGATTTCCTGGACATTGTCTTCAAGTTGGAAAAAAGTTTTGGCATCAAGATTGCGACCGAAGATCTTTTTCCAAAGGATATTTTGACTGAGAGCTCGTACGTTCAGGATGGAAAAGTGACTGCACCGGGCATTGCCGAACTTAAAACGCGAATGCCTTGGGCAGACCTGAGCAAGTTTGAAAAGAATCCTCGCGTTCAGGATTTCGGAGATTTGTTGACGGTTAGTGATCTGTGTCGCTACGTTGTTTCCAAAATCGCTTAGGTTAGTCAGGCAACGAAATGCGATGGTTTTGGATCGATCGGTTTACGGAGTTCGTTCGCGATACGCGGGCGACAGCCATCAAGAACGTCAGCATTGGTGAAGAACCGATCGACGATTATTTACCAGGCCATCCTCACTATCCGCACTCGCTCATTATTGAGGGCATGGCCCAAACAGGGGGCCTGCTCGTTTCCGAAGCGGATGGCTTTCGAACAAAAACGGTGCTAGCAAAAGTTTCCAAAGCTGTATTTCATGATTTAATCGTTCCTGGCGATCAAATTCAGCTAAAGGCAGTCGTTCAAGACAAGCACGTCTCCGGTTCAATCGTTCAGGGGACAGTCTTGGTCGATGGCAAAGTTCGAGCGGAGCTCGAGCTTTGGTTTGCATTTTTGGATGATCGATTTGGCGAAACATCGCTTTTCCCACCCGAAGATTTGCTGCGAACTCTTCGTATAATGAAGTTGTTCGAGGTTGCTGTCGATCAAAACGGGAATAGAATAGGTCCGCCTGAGCACATGCTCGAGGCTGAACGAATTGCAGCAAAAGGCTTTGAAGGCTGAGCAAGCGTGGTGAGGTAAACTTGTTCTCGCGGTCTGGTTTGTGATGGTGCGGGACTCGTGAGAGTTCTAGGATGTGTCGAGTTGAGGAGTCCGTGTTCAAGCACTGTACTAGTTTTCAAGCACTGTACTAGGGAGTTATTGCGTTGATGCGCCGTCGTGTAGTTGTAACTGGGATTGGAATGGTCAATCCGATGGGGCATGATGTCCAATCGGTCTGGTCTGCTTTGAAAGAAAGTAAAAGCGGCGTGGGATCGATTACGATCTTTGATCCAACCGGCTATCCAACAACCATCGCTGCCGAGGTTAAAAACTGGGATATCTCGCTGGCTGGCGAGGATCCAAGCGTTTGGAAGCATCGGGGGCGGCACACTCGTTTCGCAATCGGGGCAGCCAAGCAAGCGATGGCCCAATCCGGCATCCTCGATTCAAAACTTGCTCCGACCCGACTGGGTGTCTATATGGGAGCGGGCGAAGGGAACCAAGACTTCCCCCATTTTACCAATATGATGGCAGCAGCCGTCGAACACGGTCAGTTCGATTTGTCCGCGTTTCTGCGGCGAGGACGCGAAGTGCTAGACATCGAAGCAGAACTTGAGCAAGAACCGAATATGCCTGCCGCACACGTGGCAGCTTTTTTCAATGCCCAAGGACCGAACAGCAACTGCTTGACAGCCTGCGCGGCGAGCAGCCAAGCGGTCGGCGAAGCGACCGAGTTGATCCGGTGTGGCGATGCCGATGCGATGATTGCCGGCGGCGCGCACAGCATGATTCATCCCTTTGGATTAACGGGCTTTAGCCTGTTGACCACCTTGTCGCAACGAAACAGTGATCCAACCAAAGCCTCCAGACCGTTCGACAAAGAGAGGGACGGTTTCGTTCTGGGTGAGGGCGCTGCGATTGTGGTCTTGGAAGAATATGAGCACGCACGCAAACGCGGCGCACAAATTTACGGCGAAGTGCTTGGTTACGGAAGCACGGCGGACGCATATCGCATCACCGACATTCATCCAGAAGGCCGCGGCGCTATCGGTTGCATGCGACAAGCCATCAGCGACGCCAAACTCAACGTCGAGGAAATCGGGTATGTGAACGCTCACGGAACGAGCACCACCGTGAACGATCGCACCGAGACCATGGCATGCAAAGGAGTCTTTGGTGACCGCGCCAAGCTCACCCCAGTTTCCAGCACCAAAAGCATGATGGGGCATTTGATCGCCGCAGCCGGGGTTACCGAAATGATCGTTTGCTTAATGGCCATACGCGATGGCGTCCTGCCACCCACGATTAACCAAGAAACACCTGACCCGGATTGCGATTTGGATTATATTCCCAACGTTGCGCGACCAGCCAAGCTCAAGGTGGCTCTCAACAATAGCTTTGGATTTGGCGGTCAGAATGTGACATTGGCTGTAGGTTCACTGAGAAACATCTAATCAAATGATCACCGATCACATGCTGCTGGCCTATATCGAAGAGTCACTGCCGAGCGAGAGTATGTCTCGAATTGAGATCGCATTGCGGACCGACGAAGAGTTGCGACAACGGCTGAGCCATCTGATTGGTCGCCGCGATAGCGGTGTTCATACCGTGGGTGACATTTGGAGACGGCATCGATTGAGCTGTCCCTCCAGAGAAGAGCTTGGTAGCTATTTGCTTGGCGCAATGATGGATGACCAAGCGGATTATATCAAGTTTCATCTTGAGCAAATTGGCTGCCGATTCTGCCAGTCGAACCTTGACGATCTTTCTGCGAGCCATCATCGCGATGCAGTCATTGCTCGGCGTCGAAAGTACTTTCAAAGCAGTGTGGGGCGATTGCGTCCCGAAGGGCGAGGCTAGCCATGCGAGTCGGACATATCATCAAAGTTGTTTATGATCGCAAATTTGGTTTCATCAAAACCGAACACTTTCGCGACGACGTTTTCTTTCATTTTTCTGTGCTCAAACAATTGCAAGGACGCTTTCTCGAAGAAGGGCAGGAGGTCGAATTCGAGATCAATGAGATACTTCGGTTGGACGAAGAAAAGCTTGAAGCCACAATCGTGCAAGCTGCGTCTCGCCCGCTGATTAAGTCGTTCGATGAAAAAGCGATCCCCGAAATGCAAGCATCGCATCATCCTCGCGCTCGCCAACGCAAGCCACTTTGGCGAGAAAAGGATGTGCCAATTATCGCGGTTCCGGATGAATCAGCCAGCGACGAAAGCGATGATCTCAAACTCGACTCTCCGTCGTAAGCCTTAACGATGAAGGCAACGATCCCCTGGGATAAACTCTAGCGGCATTCAATGCAGTCACTTGATGCAGCGAAAGCCACAATGATTGCTGCTGGTGCTTACCTCGCCTTTGCCGCGTGTGCCTATCATGTAACGGGTGCAATACTGATCGTTGCATAGAAACGAACCGCCGCGATGAACGCGTTTGGGTTGATCTGGCTCAGCTGGATCATAGGAACTGGGCGGCCCTTGGGGATTGTGTGGCACCTCTTTCGAACGCGCTTGCTCGTTGTAGTAGTCGGCTCGGTACCAGTCTGAACACCACTCCCATAGGTTGCCACCCATGTCAAAAAGCCCGTATCCGTTCGGAGGATATTGAGCGATTGGGGCGATGCCAGCGAAACCGTCTTCCGCCTTGTCTTGGACGGGAAATCTCCCTTGAAAAATGTTGGCCATCCATTTGCCGCTGGGTCGAAATTCGTTACCCCATGAATAGAGTTTGCCAGTTTCGCCGCCTCGGGCTGCAAACTCCCACTCTGCCTCGGTTGGCAATCTTTTTCCGGCCCATTTCGCGTACGCTTCTGCGTCTTCGTACGCGATTTGACACACAGGGAATTGCTCTTTCCCGTCAATGTCGCTATCCGGTCCAGTTGGATGGCGCCAGCATGCTCCTTTGACGTAACTCCACCACCGATAATGAGAGTCAAGCGGAATCGCTCGGTCCGGCGGTGTAAAAACAGTTGAGCCCGCGACAAGGTTTTCGATGGGTGCGCCGGGAAAATCTTCGGCCCTGGGTGTCTTCTCGGCTACCGTAACGTAATTGGTCGCTTTCACAAATTCAGCAAACTGCGCGTTGGTTACTTCGGTCTTGTCCATCCAGAAACCATCAACGTAAACGCGATGAATGGGCCGAGTATCGAGCATAGGATCGTTTCCGCCATTCGGTTTCGATGTTGGGTCTTCGGAGCCCATCGAAAACTCGCCTCCAGGAATCCAGACCATTCCTTGCGGGGCATCTGCAACGTTGCTGGGCAAGGGGTTCGCGACGGTGGGTTGAAATCCAGTTTTGCGAGCGGCGTCTGGTGACGATGCGTTTGCGCTTTCCGCAGAAGTATTCCCGACCATTTCGGTCGAAGAACGAGTCGGTTTGGTTGGCCGAACCGTGGCCAATTTGATAAGCCCCCAAACGACAACGCTCGCACCCAAAACAAGTAAAACGTTGACGAGCAACTTGGATTTACTAACGGCGGGAGTCTGCTTGCCTTGTTGCTTGTCAACTGCTTTTGCGCTTTTTGACTTGTTCATTCCGATTTGTTTCGACGTTGTGTGTTTGTGCGTCCTACCCTAAGCCACTCTTGCTGAGAGTGACTTCAAGGCGTAGAGAGCAACTGTTTGTTGGACGGCAATGCGCAGCACGCAGAACCGCAATCCCCATCCGCCTTGACGGCCTTGACGGCCTTGGCCCCATCCGAAGCGTTGGAGTTGAATTCAATTGCGATTGCCGTCAACCCAAGCAATGCTCCAAGCCCAAGAAGGCCAAGTGTCGTTAGAATTTTTTTTCTCACCATGATGTGAATATTCCTCAATTGGTCGGTCTTAATTGGATTGTCTTAATTGGCGGGTCGAACGTCGATGGCGTCTACCGTTTTGGATTGCTCCAGATTTGCGGATTCGGCCTCGTGCATGAATTCTGAGGGATTCTCAACATCGTAATCATCCTCATCCAGTTCGTCACCATCATAATCGAGATGATCGTCTGACTCATTCAACGAACCCATTCCTACGGCGAAATGGAAGTTTCCAACGCCAAGTTGAGTGAGAGTTTGCATGATTCGTAATTGTTTCTCTCTCGAATCATGGGGGCCAGACATGTAAAAGGGCTTGCCATCTTTACCAAACACAAACTCCGTCGTGCATTCGGCTGCATCGGTGTTACCAAAAATCAGCTTGCAGACATCGGTTTCTGCGGATGGTTCAAAGCCGATACCGCGAGCGTAGGCAATCGCATCTTGGATCAATTTGAGTGCATGCTCCGGAGCAACGTTCTCTGTTTCCCTATCCTTTTTTCGGTCGCGGAAGGCTTCCAAGTCGAAATTTCGGATAAAGAACGAATCCTTGATACCCAAGCAAAAACTATCAACCAAGAAAACGCTTGCTACCGGTCCATTGCGTGTCTGCCGGATCGCAAACACGCTGTGCATGCCAGCTTCTCCGGAAACGAAGCAGCCGACCCAAGGAGCTCGGGCTGCAGCCAAAATAAGTTCGCGATTCGAAACATTGAGTTTGATGTTGCGTTGTTTTTTTAGGTCGTTGGTTCGGCGTTGCTTTTTGACCAACTTCTGCTGCCGTTTATGTTCACTTTGCGCCATGGTAAATCCTATGTTGGTTTAAGAATTTTTCGTCCGAGGGTTGGGTTAAAGGTAGTCCAGGCATCTCGAGTACGATCGCTATCGATCAACGCCATAGCCGCGTTCAATTTCGCGTCCATCTCGTCTAAATAATGGAAAGCTAAGGCCTCCAGAGTCATTGGGATTTTGGGGCTGCCGTGCTCCAAACACCCGTGATGGCTGACGATGATATGTTGCACTCTAAGAATGAAGGCTGGGTCGAGAGTTGAGCCTGTCGCTTGAATCTCTGCAACTTTTCGATCGAGCATTTGAATTCCTTGAACCAAATGCCCTAGCAACTGGCCTGGATCACTGTAGGACAACTCACCCTCAAACAGCAATTCCTCAAGCTTGCCGATATCGTGCAACATCGCGCCCAACATGAGTTCATCGCGATTGAGAACAGTGTAGTGAGTGGACGTCTGATCGGATAACTCCATCAACGAGACCACGTGTTCGAGCAGTCCGCCGGGATAAGCGTGATGGGCTTTGATTCCCGCCGGAGCGATGCGAATGAGCTGCTCGATCTTGGGATCTTGATAAAAGCATTTTGCAACTTGTCGCGCCGTTTCGTTCGTCATCGACTCAATCAGTTCACCCAATCGAATCCAAAGCATGTCTGCGTCGACTCGATTGCCTGCGTCGAAGTCCGCAGGATCGAGAGTGGTCTCTTCTACCAGAACGATTTGATTGACTATCAATTGCAATACGCCATTGTGCAATTGCGAGGCACCTTGCACGCGAACGTACGTTCCTTTGTTGAAACGTTCGGCAAGTTTCTCGTCGGCATTCCATCGCATGCCGGATATGACACCCGTGCGATCTTGCAGTTGCATCAGCAGGTATAAGTTGCCTTGGCGGTTGGCTCGCAGTTGGCGGTCCGCAATTCGAAACGTTTCGTCCACTTGCATTTGTGGCTGAATCTCGTTTACGAAAAGCTTTGGCATAGTAATTTGTCACTCGTTGTGTGTTTTTGGCCTGTGGAACAAGTCCAATTCAAAGCGGTCAAAAGATACCCTGCAATCCGCGAAAGTCCAGACGCGTCGGGCTCTAACTGCTCGCGCTCGAGTAACTTTTCAACGCCCGTTGAAATATCCATCGACTGATAAACAAAGAGGCGACGGTTGCAAAGAACCCAAACAGGACTAGCCACCACTCCCAAGCTTGGCGTGGCGCAAGCGGTTGAGCTAGCAATCTTGCAGGCACGTTGACAACCACCAAAACAGGCACGATGAAAGTAAACGCATACCAAAGTGGTATCCCCCATCCCGACTGGTAAATCTCCATTGGGTATCGAGAGAAATTCGTGATGTAAAACCAAAAGTCATACAGACTCTGGTTGCGACCAAGCCAGATACTGGTGGCGGCCAAGCAAATCATCAAGCTATAGAGCAGAATCACTCCGCAGACCACAAACGCAATGTAGAGCAGCAGGACAACAGGGCCGATCGACCAAACAGGATCCACGCGTTGACTCAGCCTGACTATCGCGTAACCCAAAATCAGTAAACCCAAGAAAAAATTACTTAGGGATGACCATTCAACCTTACGAAACGAGATTAAAAACTGAGTATCAATCGGTTTTAGCAACGCAAAGTCGAGCCCTCCGGTTCGAATGAGTTCACTAAACTCCTGAGCATTGGGCATCATAAACGCTTGTACAATCGAGTTGATGAGCCATGTGGTTGCGAGAAAAACATAGAACTCGTCTTTGCCCCAACCCGTCGAAACGCCGATGGTACGAACATGAAAAAACACGATCAAATAGAACCCAAGGTTCATCAGCAACCACGCCACGCTCGACACGCAGTCCAACCAGAAATTGCTTCGAAAGGTCATGTCGCGGATAAGGCTGTTTCGCGCAAACGTCAAGAATACGCCAAGGTAGTTTGGGTTGTTGTTGGATGGCATAGTCAAATCGAATGAAGTTGCATGATCGCCAAAAAAGCTTTTGTTTGACCGCACCGCGAGGATGGGTCTAGAATCAGGGCAAGGAGTATCCTAACATGGTGAAGACCTAGTGGCACGGATTGCAAGTTTTTTTGCACAGTGCAATCTAGTTACCATGCTCCGGGTAACTAGAGTGCAAGCGAAGCTTCGCCTCGCCGAAATGCATCCTCAGATTGTGAGCTCGGGAGGCAGGAGCCTCCATACCAATGCGTTCCCAGGCAGAGCCTGGGAACGAGTAGTCTGCTGTGCGACGTTCAGTCCAATCAGTGGAACTAGTGCTTGTCACCAATCAAATGGCATTGATCAAAATACTTGCCATTCTCGCTGTTGCCGAACGTGGCAGTACATGTCTACGGACGGAACAACGATAGCACCAGTCGCGTTCTCGGGGACCGTTAGGCGACGGCCGCCTCATCCAAGAAGAATTCGATTTTTCCAGTGTCGACGTCGTACATCGCGCCGACTACTTTGAGTCGACCTTTAACCGCCAACTGATTGATGGTGCGACTCTGCTGCAAGACGCTTTGGACGGTACGTAAGACATTTTGGCGTGCAACTGCGTTGATAAGATCGGCTTTCGCTTGCTCCGGCAATGTTTCCATTTGTGTCCATGACTGCGAGTCGATCGACAATTGAATCTCTTGAATGATCGGTTCAAGATGTTGGCACCCGGTCGCCTGCTCGGTGTTCGCTTTCGAGCCTGCGAGATTGACGGCCGCCGTTACTGCGCCGCATTTTGTGTGTCCGATGATAACAATCAGTTTCGCTCCGGCGACAGCACAGCCATATTCCATGCTTCCGAGCACCTTGTCACTGACGATGTTGCCTGCGATGCGGATGCTGAAGACATCACCCAGTCCTAAATCGAAGATCAACTCGGTCGGCGTGCGCGAATCGACACAGCTTAGAACGACTGCAAGCGGATGCTGTCCTATAGCGGTCGCTTTCAGTTGTCGTTCCAAATCCCGCGTCAATCTCCGCCCTGCGCGGAACCGGTCGTTGCCTTCTTGGAGAATCTTCTGCACTTGAGCCGGCGTGAGTAGATCTTGCAATTCACGGGTCGAGTAGTCCGCATACTGAATCTCATCGTCGAGTTTGTATTTGTCCCGAAAGCCGCGCAAGCTTACTTGTACTCCGCGAATCGGGGCCGTCTTCTCCTTGAATTCACGAATCATGCTGAGAATGTCGGGGTCGATGTAGACCGTGTTCAGGGCGTCCAACAAAAGATGACCGCCTCGGGGCATCGATTTGAAGACATTTTCTAACGCCGCACGATTCAAAAAACTGACTTGATTAGCAAGTTCCACGTGCGTAACGTCGCCGTCCAAATGGCACTCTACAATCCTTCGCATCGGCCGACGCATATTGCTGTGCAAGATGAACGCCAAACTGATGGCCAAACCAATTCCAACGCCGGTCAGCAGATCGGTCAGCACGATCGACAGCACCGTCAGTACGAACGGTAAGAATTGGTAGCGACCGTCGTGCCACATTTGCCGAACCAATGCGGGACTGGCCAATTTTACGCCTGTGACCAGCAGGATCGCAGCCAGACACGATAATGGAATCATATTCAACCAGGATGGCAGAAATGCCACCGACACCAACAGCAACACACCATGCACAATTGTGGAGAACTTTGTCTGGCCACCCGCGTTAATATTGACCGAACTTCGTACGATCACGGAAGTCACTGGTATACCACCAATCAGTCCCATCAGCACGTTGCCGATTCCCTGAGCTACTAACTCGCGACTGGATGGCGACGGGCGTTGTCTCGGGTCAAGTTTGTCCACGGCTTGTAAGTTCAATAAAGTCTCCAGTGATGCGACAATCGCGAGTGTCAATCCGGCCGTATAGACTGCGGGGTTGGACCATTGAGAAAAATCAGGCCACTTCAAAAACCCAACGAATTCGGCAAAGCTTTTCGCAACGGGGACTTGGACTAGGTGGCTCTCTTCAATTCGCAATCCCCAACCCAAGTTCTGAAAGACTTGGCACAGTCCGATACCCAGCAGCACCACGACCAACTGCGGTGGTAGGCTGGATTTCTTCAGCGACGGAATTTTGTCCCACAGAATTAAGGTCGAGATCGACAATAGCCCAATCAGGGCGGCACCCAAATGCAAGTCGGATAGCATTGCGTACAGCTCTGACAACGTGTTTTCGTGATCCCATTGCCGAAATGCCATTTCTCCTTCAGGATCCGTATCATGCCCTAACACGTGCGGAATCTGCTTCAGAATTAGGATGACTCCAATCGCCGCCAGCAAACCCTTGATAACACTGCTGGGAAAAAATGCGGAGAGAAAACCGGCTCTTGCCACTCCAAACACGATTTGGACCAGCCCTCCAAACATCAAGGCCAACAGGAACGTCTCGAACGAACCCAGCATCGTCAGTTGAGCGGCCACGATTGCAGTCAAGCCCGCAGCCGGGCCGCTCACGCTAGTGTGTGAACCGCTCAAGAGCCCAACGACGATGCCACCGACAATTCCGGCCAACAGTCCAGAAAACAACGGTGCGTTGGATGCCAACGCGACCCCTAAACACAGTGGCAATGCCACCAAGAATACGACCATTCCAGAGATCATGTCTCGCGGTAGGGTAGTCCGGGAAAAAATCTTGGTTGCGGTCATAAGTAAACGGGATTGAAGGGTGCAAACATCCGCAAAATGTGGAAAAGTCCGGTTCACTGACAATCGGACATCATCAGGCTAGCGGAGTTCTTTGACAAACATCCTCCGCAACGCGGATGGTTGCGGGCGACGGCAAACACGGGAGTTGTCGTATCCTGTGCTTTGTAACCGAATCGACTGAGGGAGGGTAATATACTCCAAATCTTTCACGAGAAAGAATGAACGCGCGATAAAACACCAAGCAATGGGGCTAATCGCAATCGGTATGCGACGCCTTACGGCCAAAGTATGATATGCATCGGTCACCAGCGAGCGATCGGACAATTTACCGGATTGGCATTGAAGCGGGAGCAGCTACTCTGGCATATTCTACGGCATGCTGGATGCAATGTTGTTGGATGGATTCGAAGTAAATTTGGACGCTCTTGCTTCGACAATATTAAAATTTGGGTTGGCAATGGGTGCAGAACTCGCCAGAGTTCGGTTTTTCGTTGCGGCACTGAAGTCTGGCGACACCAGCTAGCCTGAAATCTAATCTGGACAAAGCACTAGCCGCAGTCTGCGGTACAGTTCCCGCATTGTTCTTTTTCGTCGCAACCATCTCCAAAACCTAACACGGACGATTCCCCATGAGCTTAGTCGTTTTGCCAACCGTTTGTGCTTTGGATTGTCCCGACGCATGTGCGTTAAATATTACGGTAGATGGTAACAAAGTTACGCATCTGGCTGGCAATCCGGATCATCCAATTACCAAAGGGTTTGCTTGCGTCAAGATGGCTCGCTATCCGGAAAGACAGGAGCAAGAGGACCGGCTATTGCATCCCATGCGACGCGTCGGTTCCAAAGGTGAAGGGCGATTCGAACGTATCTCCTGGGAGATTGCGTTGGACGAGATTGCGGAGCGGCTTCGCGGTATCCTAGCCCAACATGGACCGCAGTCCATTCTTCCTTACGCGTATGGTGGCACGATGGGTGTCTTGGAGGGCCAGGCTCCGTTCGCGTTCTTTCGAAGTATCGGTGCTCTCGAACTGGATCAAACCATTTGTGCGTCCACCGGTGGCGCGGCATGGGAAGCGAACTACGGGCCAAATAAACTTGGGACCGATCCAGAGGACTTAGTACACTCCAAGTTCATCGTGCTGTGGGGTATTAACGCGCTTCGAAGCAACTCGCACCTCGCTCCAGCCATCAAGGCGGCGAGAAAGAATGGCTGCCAGGTTCTGCATATCGACCCCTTCCGAAACGAGACCTCGCGATTCGCGGACATGCATTGGCAGATCAAGGTTGGTACCGATGCCGCTTTGGCGCTCGCGATAGGCAATGAAATCTTCCAAAATGGTTGGCACGACGAGCCTTATTTGGCGACACACGCGATCGGAGTCGACGAATATCGGCGGGCATGTAGCGAATGGCCACTCGAGCGCGCGGCATCCTACTGCGACTTGCCGATAGAAGACTTGCGAAATAGGGTGCGGCATTTCGCGCTGAGCGGTGCTTCGTTCATCAAAGTAGGCTACGGCATGACCCGCAATGAAGGGGGTGGCAATGCTCTTCGGGCAATTACGCTCTTGCCTGCGTTGATCGGTGCATGGAAAACCCAAGGGGCTGGCGCTTGCCTATCTACCAGCGGTGCCTTTGGATTGAACACATCGCGCGTTCGCGGCGACCACTTGCTCAAACCAGGAGTCCGCCATGTCAACATGAACTTGCTCGCTTCGGAGCTTGACCCTGCCACCTCCAACGTTCGAGGGCTGTTCGTATTCAACAGCAATCCAGCAGCCGTAGCGCCCGATTCGTCACGCATCCGAGCGGGACTCTCGAACGAGAATTTGTTTACCGTTGTGTTAGAGCACTTTCAAACCGACACGGCAGATTTCGCGGACTACGTCTTGCCCGCGACGACGTTCCTGGAACATACAGACGTTTACACTTCGTATGGTCACTACCATTTGCAGTATTCCGAGCCGGTTGTTTCGCCGCGTGGGGAGGCAAAATCAAATCGTTGGTTTTTTGCGGAGCTGGCCAAACGATTGAAACTCACGGACGCTTGTTTGTATTGGCAACCCCTTGAGATTGTCGAGGAACTACTGCGCTCGAAAAACCCGTGGCTGGC
>CAMBSL010000144.1 GCA_945870455.1 Pirellula staleyi DSM 6068
ATTCCGACTCCTTTTGTAACCAAGTGCGAATGAGTGCCCAATGCATCGTCGAAAGCGGTGCTGCGGGCCTGTCGGGGTTGTACGACTTGACTGCACAACGCTTAGTCCGTTTCGCCGTGACCATCACTCGGAATCAACATGATGCAGAGGACGCCGTTCAGGCCTCCTTGGTTCGTGTAGTGGCGTCTCCGCAAGTCCTGACGCGAGCGGATTCTCCTTGGCCGTATTTGCTGAGAATCGTTCGCAATGAATCCCTGGTTATTCTCCGCAAGAAACGCCGGTGGGCAGTTGTTCAAAGTTTAACGGATTTGTTTACCAATCGTTCGGTCGACGAGCTCGAACAAGAAGAGTCATTTCTCGCTGTCTGGCTCGCTATGCGTTCGCTGCCGGTTGAGCAACGCGAAGTTATCGTGCTCAAGATTTGGGAGGATCTCACCTTCGCTCAAATCAGCGACGTGCTCGGGGTACCGGCCGCTACGGCTGCGAGTCGCTACCGTTATGGCTTGCAAAAACTATCGGCTCAGCTCCAGTCGTTCGATGTGGAGGTTGTCCATGAATAACGACCCAATGTTCCACGACGACTCGGGCGAGTGGGAGATGTCTGGCGAGTGGGATATCTCGGGCGATTTGCAGATGTCGATTGAAGCAAAGGTTCGGTCTGCGTCGCGTTACGTTATCCCGTCGGACAACCTGCGCCCGCTGACGCTTGAGGCGGCTCGCGATTACTGTTCGGACAAAAGAAGCAACAGGACGCTCTTCAAAATGACATTGGGAGTCGCAGTATGCTGTTGCGTGCTTTTACCAATGCTGGAAAAGGCTAGTTCTTTCGGCAGCTCACTCGCCTCTCCCACACAACACGAACTGGAGGAGAGAGCGATCAAGATTGCACACGAACGCAATGTCGGGATCGACTGGGGGCTTCACGAAGCGTTCGTGCAAATGCGACACGAGCAAGCCATTCGATTTACACAAGCTACCCAACAAGATCTTTCTCAATAGACACAGCCGACAAAAGGTGCAGGCACGCTCCTCCGTGCCGTTCGCAGTCAAGCTTTTACCAGGATTCCAGGTGGACGGCACATGGAATGTGCATACTACTGTAACTTTTGTCGGCTATATCTCATAAATCTGTCTGGTAATCGGGTGGCACACCTCCGAGCGTGTCACCCGGTAGGACTATGGTCTGACTCGCGGCTAATTTTAATCGTGCAGTTCGAATAAATTTGCTCCCTTCGCGCATCGTATATGTTGTGACGCACGCTCTCTGGGGACAACGAGAGAATTGCGAGACAACAAATCTACGAGAACCGACCCATGAACGACGCTTCGGATCGCGAGCTAACCATTGATGATGTGCTCGCCTTCAATGCACAACTACAATCACTTTCCGAAGCCAATCTACCAATTGACCTCGGCTTTCGCGTTAGCAAACAAACGCTCTCGCAAAAGCTAAGCCAAATCAGCTCTCAAATTGCTTTGCAAAATGCTCGTGGAAAGACGATCGAACAAGCTGTCGTCGAAGACCCATCGATTCCAATCCAGTATCGCGTTTCGTTGATCGCTTGGAGTCAAGGCAAAACGATGACCGATGCGATTGCCCCGTTGAATGCAATCGGGCATTGGCGACGCGATGTTGTTGCAACGTTGAATCGAAGCTTGCTCGAACCTTTGATTCTGTTGGTTTTGGTCTACTGCGGTCTTATGTACTTGGTCATCACGCTCGTCCCTCATTTAGAGGAAATCTATTCTCAGATCCGAATAACGCCTGGTTTAAGTTTGAAAATGTTGATGCAGGTGCGAGATTGGCTGCCCTATTGGGGACCCGGTTTGCCCGTCCTGGTCATCGCGGCTGGTTTGTTTTGGAGGAGTCGTCTACCAACTTCGAACATGCGATGGCTTCCCGCCGAATTCAAGGCTTCCGGTTGGGTCGAAAAGGCGAATCACGCAGATAATATGGCGAGACTGGAGGAGAATCTTGCGAATGCAAGACCATTATCCGAGAACCACTTGGTGAGCAGACTTGGCCAAGAATTGACGGCAAATAACCCGTCTCCTTTATTGAATTGGGCGAGCTCATGTAGTGACGACCCTAATGCTAAAGCTGGAGCACTTCGATTTGTGGGACATACGTTTCGCGAGGCAGTCAAATGGCGAGTGGTACGGTGGAGCTCTGTTTTGCCGAATGCACTTGCCGTGTTTCTTGGTGGTCTGCTGGTGTTGGGGTACTCATTAAGCCTCTTTGCACCGTTGATCGAATTGATATGCACATTGGCCCGTCCATAGGATTTACAAGCATGTCAACTAGTGTTCGTCCAAACCATTTGCGATTGATCGATGAGGCGTTGGAACGACGTCACGGATTGATCTCTTTGCTGGAAGCTGCGGAACAAGAGTTCGCTTGGATTGGTTCCTGGTCTAGCTTTCGCCATGTGTCCGCCGCCCTGAAACGCGATGTCACTGCCGAAGAAATTTTGAACGATGGAGTTCTTGCGGCCTGGCTTCCGGTACTGATGGCCGATAGCAAGGCATCCGGAAGTGCGAGTCAACATGAGCAGTTGCTAAAGATGATGTCTCAGGAATCCGTTCGGCGCCGCTCGCATTGGCAGTCGCTCGCCTATCCTTTCCTTCTAGTGCTCTTTGTCTTTGCCATCTTGGTGATGATGTCCATTTGGATTATTCCCACGTTCAGCAAAATGTTCCGAGAGTTCGAGCTAAAGTTACCTGCACCCACCAGAATCGTATTCGCGATTTCGGGTTTTATCAACGAATATCCCATGTTTCTGGCTGGCGCCGTCTGTGTTGTACTGGGGTCTGCATGGTTGTTAACCGGCGTGCTTCGTCGAAGTATTCAATTCGTTCAATTGAGCGGAGTTTGCGGAAGTTTTTTCGCTGGCAGCACATCCAACGTCGTAGCAATGTCACGCTTTGCGGCGACACTCTCTGAGTTGTTGAGCATTGGTACACCCATACCGGAAGCTCTCAAGGCAGCAGGGATCGCTAGCCAGCGAGTCCATTTTCGAGTTCGCTCGGAGCAGCTAGCGCAGGAGTTCGCGTCCTCCAAAAACCCAGCCGTGCGATCGGCAGTGGCTCATAACTTTCCGAGCACCTTACTTTACGCGCTGAGTGCAGGGACGGACGGAGGTCCGTCCATCCCGTTGCTTCGCCAGCTTGCAGCAATCTATAGCGATCGGTCTCGAAATCGCTCGCAACTCAGTTCCGGTTTCAATAGCTCCATCATGGTCGCGGTTATTGGAGCCTTGGTAGGCTTTGTCATCGTCGCCCTTTTTATGCCGCTCTTTTCACTCATCACTGCCTTGTCCTAATGAAACGAGCAAATCCTATGAGTGGTTTTTTCAATCTAAACGTTTCCTCTCCCACGGTCGCCTACTTCAGAGCACAGTTGGAACGAATCGGGCCAACTTGGTATCTTTCGCCATGGTGGCGAATCGATTCGACCATGGCAAAACAAAATTCATTGTTCCAACTACTGTCCATTGCCCACTCCGAGCGTCTCGAACACGTATCACTCATCGATTCCTTTGCCAAAGAGCATCGAGGCTGGTATCGACGCCGTTTAATGCAACTTGCCAAGCGGTTAAGGACTGGTTGTCCTGTGATCGTTGCGATTGAACAGACGCCCGATGTCTTGAGTGATGATCAAGTGCTTGCACTGCGGTTTGCAAGTCAGTCAGGTTCGCTGTCGCAGACGTTTCACCAACTCGTCCGACCGGAGGACTCCCAACAGGATGAAACAACGGCCGCCTGGCGCAACTTGTTCACGTACTGGGCTGTTACGCTTTTGGTGCTTGCGAGCATTACACTTTGGATGATGATACGAATCGCACCCGCGCATTCGCAAATTTTGAAGGAGTTTGGAATGCAGAGGCAAACTCCATTCTTCTTTTTGAAGTCAAGCTTTGATCTTCTATGTGACAATATTCCAGTCGCCCTGGCTGTTGCGTTTTTGATTGCGTTTCTTTTTTTCTCGTCGACTTCTCGTCGGTTTTTCAGACGGGTCGTTGCGCCGCATTTGACAATCGCACCGAATACAAGTCGCTCAAGTTTCATGCTCCGCTTGCTTTCTATCTCAACCAATGCGGGTAGGCCGTTGTCTGGGACACTATCGACGCTCGCTAAGTACCACTATGACAAAAAGGTCCGCCAAAGGTTACTGTTCGCCAGAAATGAAATGGAACAGGGCGTTAATGACTGGCAGAGTCTTTCGGACGCAGAACTCATTACAACCGCCGAAGCAAAAGCACTTGTTGCATCGCCCGATAATCAATCAAGAGCCTGGCTTTTGGAACGCCTAGCTCTCGCGAAGACCGATCGGGCCTGTCGATCGTCCTCTACCATGCTGGCGTTTGCGCATCCGGTGGCGATTCTCATCTTCGGGTGCTTTGTTCTGTTTATTTTCATTGCATTTTTTAGCATGAATTTAGAACTCATTAACAGTCTCGGCTGAAGGGAAAAGCATCGAAATGAAACGAAGAACGCGGAAGCCCCACCTCGGAGTTACGGCAACAGAAGTGCTGGTTGCGGCCGGCTTGCTGGTGAGCGTGATGGGGCTCATGACCTCTTTGACTTTTCAAACTGGAAATATTGTTAAAAGTGTGCGTCACTACCAAGTGGCTATCCATGAGCTAGCCAACCAACTTGAGCTACTTACGAGCCTGGATGAAGTCGAACGCAAGGCGATGCTCGAAATCTTGAAACCTTCGGACTCGGTTATGGACGCACTTCCCGAAGCTACGCTTTCCGGAGAGGTCGTTGTGGATAGTGACGGCACGCGATTGGTGCTGTCTCTCGATTGGGATCGTGGTGCGAACGGAACTCCAGTCCGTATGGTCGCTTGGGTTGATACGAAGGAGCCGAAACATGATTAAGCACAAGGGTAGCACCCTCATCGAAGTCATGTTGAGTACGATGGCTGGCAGCCTCATCATGGTACTGGCGATCAAGCTTGTACATCAAACATTCCAACTGTCGAGTCAAACAACGGCTCGCACCAACCATAACCATTCGTTGAATCGACTGGCTCGACAGTTTCGAGATGACATTCACCACGCATCAAGCATTCAAGTCGTGTCAGACGTTGGGATGAGCGCCGAGAGTTCAAATGGCATACGTACGATTTATAAATTCGCGGATGGGCGAGTCGAACGCGAGCATACGGATATCTTCAACGTCGTTAGCCATGAACAGTACCCACTCATCGCAGATACGAATGTTCGATTTTCTAAGCAATCCAATCCGGAACGTGGTCTCATGTTGGTCGAATACCAGTCCGGTTTTGCGGGCTCTGTGCCTCGGCTCAATCTCAACGTTTCAGCCGTCGCGGGCCGTTGGGATGAGAAAAATGACACTGAAAAGGGAGCTACTAACAAACCATGAAAGAAAGACTCTTCTCGCTAAACGACACTCGACAGCGCCAGGGAATGAGGCCGAACTACGGTAGTGTTCGACGAGCAGAACACCATGGGACGGTGTTGATTTGTGTATTGGCTTGCCTCGCGATTGTAACGGCAACGGTCGCGATGACAGCTCAGTCGGCACTACGCATTCGAAACGAAGCACGAACGCAACGTCAATTACTTCAGACTCAGTTTCTGTGCGAAGCAGGAATGCTCCGTGCGAAACAAAAATTACAAGAGTGCCCCTCGTATTCTGGAGAGGAATGGAGTCCGAATCTTTCTCCAACATCGTTCGAAGAAGTGTTCATCACCATTCAAGTAGAGCCGACCGACCTCGACTCGACCCGCCTAGTCAAAGTCGTCGCCAAACTAGCTGAAAAAGCATCGAGCGTTACGTTCATTCAACAATCACATCAATTCAAAATCACAGTCGTCGATTCCATTCCTAAGGAGACCAAATAATGTCCTACTCGTTTTCGTTCCCTCATCGCCGCAATCCAACTAGATACGCGTTCACGCTTGTCGAGTTATTGGTGGTGATTGCTATTATAGGAATTTTGGTTGGTCTACTTTTGCCGGCTGTGCAAGCGGCGAGAGAGGCGGCTCGAAGATGTGCATGTATGAACAACATCGCTCAACTTGGTTTGGCAATTCATAACCAGGAGTTCAATGCGGAACGCTTACCATCTGGAGTACTCAATCCTACTGGCCCAATTCGCAATGAGGCAATAGGTCAGCATGTAAGCTGGTGCGTGCAGATATTGCCGCATATGGAACAGAGGTCGATCTATTCCAATTTCGATCAAGCGGCTGGAGCTTATGCGACGGTCAATGCGGCTGCTCGGCGGCAGAGAGTCCCGACCTTTTTATGTCCGTCCAGTCCCAATAATTACGAAAAGGAAGAAATCGCTATAACCAATTACGCAGGTTGTCATCACGATGTGGAATCACCCATCGATGCCGACAACAACGGGGTCCTGTTTCTCAATAGCCGCTTAAGATTCAGCCAGATACTTGATGGATCATCGCAAACGATCATGCTTGGCGAGATGCTTTCACGACGGGAGGATTTGGGTTGGGCGTCGGGCACAACCGCGTCCTTACGAAATACGGGCAACTTCGAAACCCCTTTAAAGAGTAATCCACAAACTAGCAAGGTAGACGAACTAACGGGTACGTTGGTTGTTGGGGGCTTTGGAAGTCATCACACCGGTGGGGCATCATTTGCATTCGCAGACGGTTCGGTGCATTTCCTATCTCAGAGTATTGAGAAAGGTATCTTTAGCAAACTTGGAAACCGAGCGGACGGCGAAATGCTCTACGGCAGTCCCGAAGGGTTGAATTGGTGATCGGGCTAGTGCTTTGTCCAACTTAGATTTTGGGGTTGGCGAAAAATTGTAGAACGATTGTCCTCAATCGTTTTGCAAGCAATTGAGGACAATTGCTCTATTCTTCAACCCCCATTTTTAATCTGGACAGAGCACTAGTGCTCTGTCCGGGCTAAATTTTGGGGTAGCTGGAGTCGCCAGTCTTCAGTGCCGCAACGAAAAAAACCGAGCTCTGGCGAGTTCGGCTACCATTGCCAACCCAAATTTTTAATATTGACGAAGCGCCAGTCACGGAATCACTTTTGCCAGCAGGGGCAATCGTTTCTGGTCGGACACTACGACTCCGCCCGGTTTTTCGATTGTGATTGCGAACAGCGTTGGCTTGTCGACTTGCAGTTTGGCACGTATTGGAATGATCGACTCCGTTGCATTGGTGATGTCAAAAACTCCACCATCGACCGGCTTTTCGTCTCGAGTCGGATCGATGATCCAAAGTTGGTACTGTTCTTTTGATTTGTCGTTGACCGGCAACCCGCGAACAGTCATGTATCCCTGTTGAGCCGACGAGCTCCAGACAACTTCGCCAAGCTCCTGCGCAGCCGATAGATCCTGCGTGGGCGTTTGTTCTGGCGTAGGCGATTCCCACTTGCTCCGAATCAAATCGCCACTCTTTGCAATGAGATTGTCTCGCAGAACGAGCATGGACGTTTGGACATTGCGCCGTCCCGGAATCCAAACGCAAAGCGCGACCGCAACGGAAGCCGCCACGCAAAACCATGCTACAATTTCGCGAAATCCTACCGAGGAAGGTGCGACATTAAAAGTGGCTAACTCGACCTTGGCTGGACCAACATCCATCGACTTTTCTAAGAATCCTTGGGCCATGTGCTTAAGTCGCTGCGATAACTCCTCCGGCATCGCATCGCTTGGGACCGAACCCTGAAAAGTAAGGAACGCTCGTGCTGCTGCTTCATCCAATCGCTCAACCATGGCAACAAAAATCTTCTGATCGTACGATTTGATCTCTTGTGTTTCCGCTTCCGAAAGTTCACCTAGCGAGTAACCGGCCGCGAGTTCCTGTAACCGACTGTTCGTGTTTTCGATCGAGCTCACGATGCAACTCCAGCCTGAGGCGACAAGGAGAATTTTTCCATGCATTGCCTCAATTGGATCAAGCCGCGTCTCGCAAATGACTTCACAGAACCCAATGGAATCTCTAAGTCATTCGAAATTTGGGAGTGAGATTGGCCCTCGTGAATCGATCGACGAAGAATGTCTCTTTGGTTGGGTTGCAATCCTTCGAGGCAACGTGTTGCTTTCGCAGCTTCATCGATTGTTTCGACCATCGAGGAACTTGTCGCAACGAGTTGGTCATCCAATTCACTACCAAAACTGCTCGTTTCGATGGAGCGAGCCTGTTTGCGATAACGATCGATCAGTCGCCGTCTAGCGATCATGGTGACAAAGGTGGATTCCGATGCCATAACTGGATTGAATCGGTCTGCTTTTTGCCAGATCTCAAGAAAAATCTCCTGGACGGCGTCTTCTGCGTCCGCTTGACTGGGAGAGTATCGCTTAGCCAAGGACCAAATTAAGTTGCCGTATTGTTCTATACAAACGGTCAAAGAATCCGATTCACGAGCAGCCACCCGTCCGAGCAAAGATTGTGAAGGCATTCGAGTAATTTCTTCAATATTCAGCATTTCAGGCCCGTAATTCGCCACAACCTTTACCAATGTTGGCGTGTGATCGACGGTTGGTTATGAATTCCCTACTGTAATCGATACGCTCTCTCCGTGAAACCGGATGCAAACAGCCAACCATTTCTTTGTTTTTTCGGGTTCAAGTCGACCGATGACCGGCGTGATTCTTTGTTTCATTCGACAATGAAAAAAGGCTGACTCGATATTGCGATATCGGGTCAGCCTGGTTCATTAATTCGCGAATGAGACAAGCGAGTCAACTATGGAACTATTTGGCTTGCGACGGGCGCGTCATTATTGCCATTTTCTGCCGCGAGCACTGCGGCTACTGCAATCAATCCGCCAATCCCTGCAATTTTTCCGAATCCACCACCAGCACTAGCACCAGTTCCAGTTCCGCCGCCGCCTCCCCCACCGCCCATCGACGTGTTGCCGCAGCATGGCATTTCCGGTGCCAGCGAGGAGTTCTCGCTTGCAACCACGTTTTCCGGGGCTGGAAGAGTATCGTCCCCAATTGAGTCTCCAAGCTCGACGCTGAGGACGGCTGGAAGGGTTGTTTGTCCGACAAATCTTGACCTGTCATCATTGATCATCGCAAGACCTCGGTTGGTCGCACAAAAAGCAGTTGCTGCAACCCCTTGATCTCCTACTGCCACCAAGCCATAACATCCGGATGCGAGTCCGCTCACGGTGAACTTGCCATCGCTCGCAACTTTAGTTCTGCTAACCTCGATTCCATCCTTCATAATATAGACGACCATCGTGCTCATATCGACGCGAGCCACAGGCTTGGATAATTCGCCTTTTAATGTTCCATTTGCGTCGATCATCACTTCATGCGTGCTGGAAATTTTCCGCTTCGAAACCAGTAGATCTTTCCCAGGAACCTGTTGCAACATTTGAATGCGACCGGTCTGCCCACGGATGATTTCGGATTTACGACCACCGATAATCGACACCATTCTCACTTCGACCGAGTTTGGCAAATGCATGCCAGCGAAAGAATCCAGAATCGTCAAAGAAAACACCGCCAACGAATCGCCAGTCTCCGCAACCAACGTGTAAATGCCTGGCGAAACTCCTTCAATGAGAAATCTTCCGTCTGTGTCTGTGTCGTCAAAGGCAACCACCTTACCCGCTTGGTAGAGTGACACTCTGACCTCTCTCGATGACATCGTGTCGCTTCCTAATAGCGTGACAACTGTCCCGCGAATAGTACGGTCTTGGTCGACTTTCAACCACTGATTGAGAAACAAATCGCCTTGGTGGTTTGAAGCATTGTCAAGCGTGGACTGAATCGTAGAGACCGCGGACATTTGGCTCTTCAAGCTCTCTGGCCTAGGAATCGTATCTTGTTGTGCGAAGGCATTACTGGCAACGCATGCAAATGAAAAGCATCCTGAGAGACGTAGAAGCGATCGAGGAGTATGTGTCATGGTAATATGAGAACCCTAGAGGTTGTGTAGCAAAGAACCTACCTAAGCTTAATCAAGCGTTGAACAAAAAATGATAAAAAAAGACACCTTTCGAACATTTTTCACATTTGGCGTCGGTGCAATCGCAACAAAACCAAGGATAAACAGGCAATTTCTGGGCATTGACCTCGCTCGCCTTACTGCCATTTTTGGATAAATTCTGTCAGTGGATACTCTAGTACCGTTAGTGGTTTTCGTCGTTCCAGTCGAATCGCCCAAAGGCGTCCGTATCCTCGATTGATGAGCGAAGCACGAGACTGAACGAAATCCGGATCAAGCTCGGTTTGCGAAAACAGGCCTTTCATTTCAACAGGTGGATCAAATCGGTTGTCAGCAATAAATTGAGAGAGGGCTGGCGCGCAACGCAAATGACATTCGCTCGTTAAATGGAGTGTTTCGGGATCAATTTCTCCGATCACGTACCTCAAGTACAATTCGCTGTCCGTAATGTGCTCGACCTCTTCACCACAAACTCGGCACAAGTAGCCTTGATCGCAACGAGCCACAATTACAAACCCAAAACATCGAACATCGAGTACTGCTTCGCGGGCTTGCCTATTAAGTATTTTGCTGCCGCAATGGCACCGCTCGCGTAGCAGTCGCGATTCGATGCCGCGACTCGCAACTCAATCGTCTCACCCATCATTCCAAAAATAATCGTGTGCTGTCCGGCATCGTCACCGACACGAACCGCATGGTAGCCAACTTCATTGTGAGGTCGCTTGCCAACTTGCCCATGCCTTCCATGAACATGCTCCGTAAGACCCATTTCTTCCGCAACGATCTGCCCGAACTTAAGAGCTGTTCCGCTCGGACTATCTTCCTTGAACCGGTGGTGACGTTCCACAATCTCAACATCCGCTCCTCCAGGGGTATCACGCAATGCACGAGCTGCCTTCTGAACCAGCTTCATGGTCAAGTTCACTGCGACACTCATATTGGGTGCATAACAAATTGGAATGCTCTCAGCACCTTTTGCAATGTTTTCAATTTGCTGATGGTTCAAGCCTGTCGAAGCAATCACCAACGGAATACCATGCATGACGCAATGAGCGATCGCTTGTTGACTACCTTCGGGCGAGGAAAAATCGATGACGGCATCGGCATGATCCGGCAGTTGGCTTGCAATCGCAATTCCAATGGGATCAATGCCGGCAAGTGTACCTGCATCCTGACCTAAAACCTTGGAGGTAGGTCGAACAATGGCCGCTTGGATCGTTACATTTGGATCGTTGTGCCCCAGTGCGATGAGACGACGACCATTTCGACCTGAAGCACCATGAATAACAAGTTTGAGTGAGGAAGTCATATAAGGATTCAAGTGTCGCGTCCCAACTGTTGCAATGCCTCGATGACCTGACTATCGTGCCCGTCAACGCTGACCTTTTTCCAAACCTTGGCAATGGTTCCATCGGCAGCGATCAAGTAAGTGCATCGTTGAATCCCCATGCTTTTCTTGCCATACATGTTTTTTTCTCGCCAAGCTCCATACTCATCTGCAAGCTTATGGTCGAGGTCTGCCAACAACGGGAAGTTCAACGAGAACTTGTCTCGGAATTTTGCGTGCGAATCATGGCTGTCCGGACTGACCCCCAGAACCACGGCGCCCAAATCCTTCATTTGCTTGCTAGCATCACGAAACGCGCAGGCCTGTTTCGTGCAGCCTGGCGTGTCGTCCTTGGGGTAAAAGTAGAGCACCACGGGCTGACCTGAGTAGTCGCTCAACTTCACCTTTTTCCCGGAATCCGACACCAGGCTGAATGCCGGAGCTTTGCTACCTACCTCGAGCCATTCGCTCATGTTCAACTTTCTGCTGGTTAGTTACGCATTTCCGGGCCATCGAATTTGGCAAAAATCATTCTTCCCGCTTGCGTTTGAAGTGTACTGGTAACAAGGACGCCAACGGTTTGATTGAGTCGCTCGCGACCTCCCTCGACTACCACCATTGTACCGTCATCCAAGTAGCCGATGCCTTGATCGTGACCTTCGCCTGGCTTGACAACTCTCACTTGAAATCCCTCGCCGGGCAAATACTGCGGTCGTAACGCAGCGGCCACTTGATTGAGGTCGATGACGTCGACATTATGCAATTTCGCAACTTTGTTGAGGTTGAAGTCTCCCGTCACTAGTTTTCCATCAAGGTGCTTTGCAAGCAAAACTAGTTTCATGTCAACGGGCTGGCCTGCAAACTCAGGCAGTTCTCGATCATACAACACAAAATCCAGTTTGTCGCTCGTGCGCAATCGATTCAAGATATCGAGACCCCGCCGACCTCGGACGCGCCGCAATTTGTCGGAACTATCTGCAATGGACTGGAGTTCTAGCAATACAAATCGCGGCATAACCAATTGGCTGTCCAAAATGCTTGTGTCAGCGAGTTCAGCCAGCCTACCGTCAATAATGCTGCTGGTATCCAAAATCATGGGCTTCATCCCCTTGAGGTCGCGTGAGAACTCCACATACGGAATGACGAACCGGAAATCGTCCTTGGTCTGAAGCAAAAGGCTAATGCATGTGTAGCAAAAAACCGTGACTGAACCTAGGGATACGTACGATTTCAGGGCCTGGTTGTTGTCCAACAGTGGGTCCATCGCAATCGTTAACAAATACGAAAGCAAAACCCCGACAAGCAATCCGAAATAGACGGCGGAAATGACTTCGATTCGCTTCTTCCGAATCATCATGTCCGCCGCAACGACCACAAACGCGACCAATAACGCACCGCAAAACACAAAGTAGGGCATCATCGGATTACGAAAGGAATCCGACCTAGCCCAGATCGCGCCAACGCCGGCAGCCACCGTAATAAAAAGAACACGCAGCGCTAAAAGCGCAATCGCGTCCACGAAGGGAGTTTTGGAGCTTTTATCAAAATTGGACTCTAGTCGAGAAGTGTCCACGTGAATCCTTAGGGTTTGCGAGGTTTGCGATGAGACCTTAATAATAACGCATCAAAACTGTTTCGCCGACTGGTTTTGAAGATTCCTTAGCCAAATCAAGGGTAGACTTGTTGGACGCAAAGGTTTCGAAAGATACCCAGCGTTTCCACCTCGATTTCCACAATGTCCCCATCGCAAAGGAGCCGATTCGGCAGGCAAGCTAGTCGGAGTTGGGTACCTCGTCGGCAGTTGGAACCGTTGGACCTAAAGGTGCGAGCGCCCCCAGCCAACATTCATGTCGGGGCTAGAAAAACGCACGGGTCTCATAACCTACAACCCCTACTTTGGCGCGACGGTTGCGATCATCCGTTTGCCTTGTTGCAGTGGAGGTTGCTCAAGCTTGGAATACTCAGCCAGCTCCTGCAAAACGTTTTCCATTACGCGGCGGCCTTCATCGACGTGAGCCATCTCACGTCCACGAAAGATCACAGACACCTGCACCTTATCCTTGTGTTGCAGGAAACCGATTGCCTGCCGGACTTTTGTCTCAACGTCATGCTCACCTGTCTTAGGTCGCAGACGTATCTCTTTCGTCTTCGTCTGATGCGTGCGCTGTCCGGATTTTTTGCTTTTTTCGTATTTGTATTTGCCGAAGTCCATAATGCGACATACCGGCGGTTTTTCGTTAGGTGCTACTTCCACCAGATCTAAACCGGCATCTCGGGCTCGGCTGAGAGCCTCGTCCGTGGAAATGACACCATACTGAGTGCCATCTGAACCGATCACTCGAATCGGTGAAATCCGTATTTGGCTATTAATCCTTGTCTGATTGCGTTCTGCCGCAGAAACCCTATCGTTTTGAATAAAAAACTCCTTTAATCGACTTTCTAGATCGTGAGTGGAATGAATGACCTAGCCACTCGTGGAGCGGCCAGATTGCCTAAAGTAAAGTATCGACAATTTTAGGGGACTCGGTCAACAGATGTTTTGCAAATTTCAGCGGGCGGCAACGAAATTATTGGATCTTTTGGCACAAATGGACGCAGATTGATAATTCGAAGCGTTGGACTTCGAATCCGCACCCATCGCAATCGCTCTGGGGGCGCCACCCTGGGCCCGGTCATGTCCGTCTGCTGCTCGTCTTGACTGTCGGTGATGGCACGTCACTTGGCCTTGCAAGGCGGGCCAACGTAGCTAACATACCACCGCA
>CAMBSL010000145.1 GCA_945870455.1 Pirellula staleyi DSM 6068
ACGCTTCGGCTTTCAATGCCCTACCTCGATCCAAAATTGTATGACGACAGTTCGTTTGAAACTGCTAAATATGCAGAGCGTCGAGATGACATCGGTCGAATGATGCTCTCTACAATGTGTCAGGTTCGACGAGCGATCGACGCCAAAAAGAAGGAAACAACATCCCCTTAGTTTCCACTGTTTCAGCGACTGGCAAATGGATACAGATGCCTTTGGCCCAGTCAACAGTTTCGCACCACCTGAAGATCCAGAAAGAGTTGGGTTTAGTCCAAGGAGAGATCGATGGGCCCCGTATTTGCTACTGCATCAATCAAAAGATGTTGGAGCAACTAAAGCGGCTCGTCGCGGATCTGTAGCCTTACCATTTTTTTCCCAATTCAATCGCTTTTCGACGATTACGAATAAGAAGAGATGACCATGAATCAACGTTCCGTGAATCAACGTACCGTGAATCAACGTACCGTGATCGACGATGTTCGAAGTCAATATGCCGAAGTGGCAAAGAGTAGCCTTTCGAATGACTCTGTTGCGGTTCGGTCCGTTGCAGCTGCGTTCGGATATTCACAGGATGAATTAGCCACACTACCCGAACAAGCCAATATGGGGCTGTCTTGTGGCAATCCGTTGGCACTTGCAAGTATTTCGCCCGGTGAGGTCGTCGTTGATTTGGGATGTGGAGGTGGAATGGATATTTTCCTCGCGGCTCAAAAAGTGGGTCCGTTGGGCAAAGTGATTGGTGTTGACATGACCAGCGAAATGCTCGATCGCGCCCGAGCAGGTGTTGCAAAACTCGGCTTGTTGAACGTCGAGTTGCACCAATCCACCATCGATCGCTTGCCCATCGAGGACAGCTCTGTGGATTGCATCATTAGCAATTGCGTTATTAACCTGGTTCCAGACAAGTCGGCAGTCTTTCGCGAGATACTGCGTGTTCTTAAACCAGGTGGTCGCGTTGCGATCAGTGATATCGCGCTCAAACAGCCTTTACCTGCAAGCGTGAAAGAAAGCTTTGAGGCTTATGTTGGCTGCATTTCTGGTGCAATTCTCATTAACGAGTACCGAGATGAGCTTTTAGACGCGGGCTTCGAATCTGTTGTCGTCACCGATACGGGCGCCGATCTCAACGCTTATGCGAATGCAAGTAGTAGTGGATGCTGTGGTGCCAGTGTCGATTCCACATCCAATTCGGCATTACACGATGGTCTCGCCGCCGTCATGCAATCATTCGACGCAAACGCGTTTGCCGCCAGCGTTCGTGTGCATGCAATCAAACGTTCAGATAATTTCGACTCCAAACCCTCCGTAAAGGAAGTACCTATGAAAAACGTTCAGGTCTACGACAAGCCAATGTGCTGCTCAACCGGCGTATGCGGTCCACAAGTGGATCCTGTATTGCCACAGTTTGCAGCGGACCTTGATTGGCTCAAGTCGCAAGGGAATCAAGTGGAACGCTTTAACTTGGCACAGCAGCCAATGGCATTCATTGAAAACAAAGAGGTTCACCAACTTTTAGGAAGCGAGGGAACCGATTGTCTGCCACTCATTTTAATTAACGGCAAAATCGTTAGTCGCAAAGAATACCCATCGCGAGAAGTGATGGCCAGTTGGGTCAACGCTACTGCCGCGAAACAACTGCTACCGGTAGCCAAGTCCGGCGAATGCTGTGGATCAACAGGTTGTTGCTAAATCCACGATTTCTCCCGATTCCAAAATCCAAGGTCATCTCATGAAATTCTTAGAACAAACGACTCGCAACCTTTTCTTTACTGGCAAAGGTGGAGTTGGCAAAACGTCGGTGGCATGCGCCGCGGCTGTTCGACTTGCAGATGCTGGCAAGAAAGTTCTGCTCGTGTCGACCGACCCAGCGTCCAATCTCGATGAAGTTCTCGGAACTCCACTTGGGCATCACCCAACTGTCGTTCCTTCTGTACCGGGACTTTCAGCGATGAACCTTGATCCAGAAAAGTCCGCAGCAGAGTATCGCGAGCGAATGGTCGGTCCCTATCGTGGCCAATTGCCTGCCGCGGCAGTCGCAAGCATGGAAGAGCAATTCTCCGGTTCGTGCACTCTAGAGATTGCTGCGTTCGATGAGTTTTCAAGGCTTCTGGGAGATGCATCCGCCACGAGTGAATTTGAACATGTGATATTTGATACAGCGCCAACAGGTCACACTTTGCGATTATTGACCTTGCCGTCAGCGTGGGCAGGATTCATGGAAAAGAACACGACGGGCACATCTTGCCTCGGCCCGCTCGCAGGGTTGCAAGCACAGCAAAAGCTATATCAAGATACGGTCAAAGCACTCGGCGATCCAAAGATAACGACCCTTATTCTGGTTGCTCGTGCCGAAGGAACAGCGTTGCGTGAAGCGGCTCGTACCAGCAATGAGTTAGCGGGTCTTGGCGTAAAGAATCAGCGTCTCGTTGTGAATGGCGTCTTTAAAGCAACCGACCTGACGGATCCGTATGCGTTGGCGATGCAAAAGCGGGGTGAAACTGCCATGGAATCTATCCCTCAAGAGCTCGTGAGCTTGCCAAGAACGATTATTCCTTTGAGTGGAGGTGGAGTTCTTGGCGTCGAGGCACTTCGAAGCTTCGGCGCACACGCGACAACTTTGGCGACGGCTGCAAAGTTAGTCGCTTCTTCGGAAGCAATCGAGCCAAAGTTGTTGACGCTACCACCGCTTCTCGGAGAACTAATAGAAGATTTGGCTGAAAAGAAGCATGGTGTGATCCTTGCAATGGGCAAGGGAGGTGTTGGCAAAACAACGGTCGCCGCAGCCGTTGCCGTCGCATTGGCCGAAAGGGGCTTCACCGTCCACCTCTCGACGACGGATCCTGCAGCCCACATCGCAGCCGCAGTCGCCGGTGAATCGCTGGCGAATTTATCAGTCAGTCGAATCGATCCAGTTGCCGAAACCGCCAAGTATTCGGCGGAAGTCATGAGCAGCGCGGGTGGCGGACTTGATGAACAAGGCAAATCGCTGCTTGCAGAAGATTTGCGATCGCCTTGTACCGAAGAAATCGCGGTCTTTCGCGCGTTTGCGGATGCGGTCGCTCAGGGTAGCGATGGATTTGTGGTACTCGATACGGCACCAACGGGACACACCGTATTACTCCTCGATTCAGCCTTGGCTTACCACCGTGAAGTCACTCGTCAATCAAATCAAATGCCTGAAGCCGTGGAACAGCTTTTACCAAGGCTACGTGACCCGGACTACACTCGCGTTTTAATCGTCACGCTTCCAGAAGCAACTCCCGTGCACGAAGCGGCGTCGTTGCAACGCGACCTGCGTCGAGCCGAAATCGAGCCATACGCTTGGGTCATCAATCAATGTTTATCACCTCTGATCATTCACGATCCACTTCTGCAAGAACGCCAACTGCACGAGGAACCCTACATTCGCGAAGTTATGGAAAAGCAGTCGCATCGTACTGTGCTCATTCCGTGGCAAATTGATCCGCCGGTTGGCAAGATCGGACTCGAAAATCTATTGCAGAATACCGACCTGTCGATAGTGAAAGCGTAGACACTAGTTAGCTGTCCTTCGATGCCGGTAAACCGAGTCATGGATCCGGCTGCGTGCAACGCCATCAACTTGGCAGGAGTGCCCAATCGACGTCAAAGTTCCTGTTTTTAGAAACACACAAATCGTCAGTTCCAATGAGGCCATTGATTGTCAAATTCTTGATGCATACTCCTACTCCAACTCGCATCGGTTTGACAGGCCGGGTTGGTGTTTCGGCGATGAACACGAAACCAAAAAGTGGTGTTGCAGTTATTTGATACTCAGAAGCCAAGCAGGGAAACAGTCAATGGCGGAAGCACAGGTTCCAAACATAAAGCAGGTCATCGTCATGCGACACGATTTGAAGATGCGCAGAGGAAAGCAGATAGCCCAGGGTGCGCACGCTTCGATGTCGTTTCTCACCCGAAAATTGCAGAGCAAATCATCTATTTGCATGGATGATTTCACGCCCAACGAGCAAACCTGGATTATGGGATCATTTGCGAAGGTATGCGTTCGCTGTAATAGCGAAGAGGAACTGATGGCGATTCACGACAAGGCCATCGAAATGGGGCTTGCAGTTCATCTGATCACAGACAGCGGCCGAACCGAATTTCACGGCCAGCCGACTCGAACTTGTCTCGCCATTGGGCCAGATGATGCTTCAAAGATCGACCCAGTAACTGGGCACCTCGAGTTGCTGTAGCTAGACAAGCAGTGGAACTCGAACGACCTTTCGGGACGGCTCTGGGCGTTCATCGGGATCAGCCAGCAGCAACTGACGATGAAAGGTGAGAGGCTCGTCAAACTATTTCGTAGCAATCTCGGAAGATCGCTCTAATCGACTTGAAAGCGCAAAGAAAGTCGGAGCCCAAAGTCCAACGAAGATACCAAAGCGTTCCGCGTGTGCCTTTGATTCGGCTGCTTCTCCTCCAGTCAGAAACCATATGGCAATTGAACCGATAATGGATACGAATCCGAGCACGAAACAAAGGGTCGACAGGTTCTTGAAAAGCGAGGCATTCATCGGTTTAACTTGTTGGAAAGGGTTCGGTGCTCAAGCGGATCGAAGAGTATAGCAGAATTTGGTTCTAGCGCGCGTCATTCAATGCCGCTTCTTGCTTTTCCAGGTCCCGCCATATTGGTATTGAGGATTGTTGGGCTTGACTTCCTCAAGGCAAACCGGGCAAACGAAGATCCATTCCTGAGATTGGTCGATACGAACTCGGTAGAGAACATCATTGGTCTTCTGACAACGCTCACATGATTTCGTGCGTATGCGTTTGACGGGCATTTTACCGAGTCTTTTGGCTTGGGCACCGAAAACGTCCGACTTCGAAACCTCGCAGTGCAACGTGTTTCGTCCTCCTGCCACTCGTTCTCGCCCGCCACAATTGGAACGAAGATGGCTTGAGTTCGCGTCGCATGACGGCAATGACCTCGCCAGGGGTTAAGCCAAATTGCGTTCGAATCACGTCAAAGCTCGTTCGATCTTCCCAGGCCATCTGAATGATGCGGTCAATATCGGATATTGAAAAACTTTCATAACTATGTCCCCAAGATGATTGCCAGTGATAAACTCAATCACCTTTCCGATGCACGGCCTCTGCTGGCGATGGACTATCTGGGAACCGATTTGCCGCTTTGGCTTTCAATCCTTTTGGTTCTGCTTTTGTGCTACGCTACTCTAAGTTCGCCAGTTCGTCGATCGAACGCTCAACATAAAAATACGAACTAGCTCTGACTTAGTTTGGATTTGGGCCGTTTGGCTGTGTAGAACAGTTGTCCTCAACTGTTTCTGAAGCAGGTACAAACTTCACTTCAGATAAACGATTAAGAAAATCGTTCTACAATCTGCTTGATTACGTTGCTGACCGGATCGCTGACGCATCGGAGAATCGCCGTGAAAAACAGTTCCGGTACCAGTACTTTGCTGCGTACTTGAGCAGATTGCTCGCTGCTGCTGGTAGCTGCCAACCAGAAGCATGCGAAGCGTAATTTCGACGGCACGGTTCTCGTTAGCGATAACGAGAGCTGGGTTGGAACAGGACAGCACGGATCGACCGGTGTGATGACTGCTTGGGAAGCCTTCGTTGCCAACCAGCGACGATTACATCAGCCGCCGAGCGTTAGCTCCCGGTTGGAAGCCAACCCGAAGCTAGTGTGCATCGATCTGCAGCCGTACGGTTAGCATCAGCGGGCCCATTGAGTTCGTGATATTGTCAATTAGATAGCCTAAGCAACAGGGGGGTGTTCCTTAATAAACTTCACAATGGCAACAATGTCATCACTGACGTACAGATAGTCGTCGAAATTTTTTTCCGTGGCCATTTTATGAAGCAGTAGATAAGCCTGCTTCCTCTTGTCTGTGGGATTGTTGTAATTGACTGCAGCTGGATTCCAATACTCCGGATTGAACAGAATCATTGGACTCTTGCACTGGCCATAGGTCCTGTAATAGTTTTGATTTGCATCCTGGAAAATCTCCTGTACCGTACCGCCATTGCCTTCAGCAAAAATAACTCCACCTTGTGAGACAGCAAGTAGTCCTTCCTCGCGGACGCTGTTTTCGAAGTACTTGGCAATGTCTGTCGCAAACACGTTTGGTGGTTCATGTCCATAGAACCAAGTAGGTATCCCAATACTACGGCTTTTTTCCGAATCCGTAGGCACTCCCATACTCGTCCATGTCTTGAATCCAACTTTGAGCCAGTTAGGATCGTTGTAGAATGGAGCTGTTGCCAGTCTGGTTAAAGCCTGAGAGAGAATCGTTTCGGGGTCAGCATAGCCTGCAACATAGGCACCAAGATTGCCCGCTTCCATCAGCCCAGGCCCGCCACCCGTCACGATGCAATACCCCTCTTTTGTCAATGACAATGCGAGTTTGGCCGTTTGCTTGTAAACCTCTTCGTTTCGCCCTCGGTCGTGACCACCCATTATCGCGACGCATTTTGCACGATTCTTCTGGTCTAGTAACTCACTGAGTGAATCAGTCATGGAAGAATCATGTATTCGTCGCATCAATATCTCATCAACATCCACAGGCCGTTCCTTCTTTGTCACGGGATCTACCACAGAGTTGTAGACGAGCCAATCCAGACTTTGTCGATAGGTTGAGATAGGATCAGCTGCATCCGGATTGAACTGGTTATAGAGCTCTGCTGGAGTGTACAACCCAGGAGAGAATGGGTTGAAGGGCAGTCCCGCCTTGGACGGAATTACCAGGCAGCCCGCTACCGCGCACGCCATTACCAAGCTCTCTTTCATTCGACATCCCATGAAAACGCAATCCGTCAGAGGTTGGTTGGCGATCGAGTCGCTTTGGGCCAACAAGTCTTGCCCCTTAAAAATCGCCGGCACAGGGGTCCCTAGCCAGGTTGTCACTTCTGCAGCTGTGTTAATGACAGGTTTCATTCGCACTATTCCTATTTAAATCATTGCGAGTCATTGACGAATACGGATGACCAACGGGCTTCGGTCGCTGATAATTCTAGCGATAACCGTATCACACGTGTTTGTGTGAGAATTCAAAACAACATCTTGGATAACGTTCAAATGGATGCAAGGAATGCGAAATTGGATGTCAGGCACTTGAACTCAATGCAAAGAAATCTAAGGAGTGCCCGCCAGCGACTTCTACCTAGCTAAGTACTCGCGGCTAAACCGATGAAACGCCGAATCGTTTATTTGCTGCTTGCCGTCGTTACGATGCTGGTCGGTTTGGCGTCGCGTCGATTCCGACAGCGACTGCCATCGTTCCTAGGTGAATACAGCGGCGATGTTCTGTGGGCGTTGATGTTGTTTCTGGTCGTGAGTTTTGTGTTGGCTGGTCGTCCTCTTTTTCAGCGATGCCTCGTCTCGTTGGTTCTGGCCTACGCGGTCGAGGTTAGCCAGCTGTACCACGCGCCCTGGATCGATGGCATCCGAAGCACGACGTTGGGTGGCCTGGTTTTAGGTTTTGGTTTTCTGTGGAGCGATCTCGGTTGCTACTCGGTTGGCATAGCTGCCGGCGTGTTGGCTGAACTAATCATGCGACTTTGGCGGAAAATGCGAGAAACAAACTCAGTTGGCTAGAAATCGCAAAGCAGATGCAACGCCAATGGTTACCTCCGTCATGCGCTGGTAGTCCAACGTATCTGGCGTATCGGTGGAGCGATGGTAATTAGGGTTTCTGAGAAAACTGGTGTCGGTAAGCATCAAGGCCGGATAACCTTGATCCCAAAACGAGCTGTTATCGCTAAGTCGAATCTCGTTGATCTTCTCCGGTAGGCAGATTGAAAAGAGTGGCATCGATCGAGCACCACGTTTGAAGCCCCGACGAAAGTTCCAGCACAATTTCCATGAAGGCATATTGCCGACCGCTGCTAAGAAATCACCTCGATGCGGAAAGAAGCGACGCATCCATTTTGGAATGAGAGGTGGCACGGTCTGTGAATTGTCGACCGTGCTGTAGTATCCGACCATTTCCAAGCAGAGCATTCCTCGAATGTTATCGCCTCGCATGCGGGCTCGGCGAGCGTGGTATTGGCTTCCCATTGCGTCGACATTGAAGTAAGGCGGTTCTTCGCAGGCAAATGCAACGTAACGAATGGTTCGTTTGCATTGGTGTTCACCCAGTAGTCGACTCACTTCAAGCAAAACGGCCACAGCGGAAGCGTTATCGTCAGCGCCCGGGGTTGAGTAAACCGTATCGTAGTGAGCGCCCAGCAATAGGATCTCATCGGCTCGCTTGCTACCGGATTGCTCGACGATTAGGTTGGTTGCTTGATCGCCAATTGCATCGTACTGTTCGCGAGCTATCCTGTAGCCCATGCCGCCCCATTGGCCTTCGATGTAACCAATCGTTGCTTGGATGGTCTTCGGCTTTTGAAGGTACCTTGGCCCGATCAAACTTGCCAAGCGATCGACGTGAAGTCGCAGATTAGATTCGATTTGGTTTTTATCAGGTTTCATGAATAGGGCGGACCGAGTCGACGGAAACCATGGCTAAGCACAATCGCCAGGAATAGGACGTTACGCATTATTACAGCGATCGGGTTCACCGTCGGTGCACGCGAGGAATTTGGCCAGGCCTGTGACAATTGCATTCCAAGAGATTGCATCCATGAAACGCTTCGTGGCCATTCCCAGATGCCTCCTATCCATTCGGCAGGGATTCCTTCCTTGCCAACTCTTGCTCCCACGATGCCGCCGACAATCGCGGCGGTTGTATCTGCGTCTCCACCACATTCGATGACTGCAATAACCGACTTGCGAAAATCGTTCGGGAATGACAGCCAACTGTGAACGGCGACCGGTACCGTATGGTAGGTGTACCCAGTGACACCGCGTTCCAGCCCAAGCGATCGTGCGAAGTCGGAAGTTGATTGGCCAGTCGCTACAGACGCCACCGCCGACTTCAGAAGCTCAAGCAATTCAGAAGCATCGCCAGACATAGACCTTGAAACAACTTCAAGCCATCGATTGGCATCGACGTTTTCATTGCGTGAAGCTTCGCGAGCGGCAAGTGCTATCGCTATTGCACCGAATTCGGCTTTTGGATCCGTATGCGTCAATCGAGACGAGGACCGAACGAACTCCAGCAATTTCGAAACATCGTCAATCGTCGCGCCGAGAATTGCAGCTCGCATGGCAGGTCCGTTACCAGCAGAATAGACACCTGACTTCGAAGGACCTATGCCGAGCCATAACTTTACACAACTGCGAGCTGTTGCTTTACCAACGCCGGCTGGAAGTGCTAACATCCACCATCGCAACCTCGCAGCGAATCGTCGTGCGAAAACCTCAACGTTACCACCCGATTCGATAAGCGATTGAGCTACCATGCAGGTGTGCTCGGTATCGTCGGAGATCATTCCTCGTCGCACGAAGAATCGATGGCGTTCCGGCGGCCCAAGTAGCTTTCGAGCTCTGGCTGCCGAAAGACCTTCATAAGGCAAACCAAGTGCATCGCCCACAGCGGTCCCAAAAATACATCCAATGATTGCCTTCTCGTTCGACATCCAGATCTTTGCCCGCCTCGGTTTGATTCTCGTTTTCGACCAAAAACAATTCTATCGATTTACCAACCGAATCGGTTTTTCGTTCGGAAGTATCCCCGTGTGTAATCCATAAACAGGTTGGCACTCAGTTCGTAATATGGCGATCCGCTACGACTCGAGGCGTGATCTGAAAACCAACCGATTTCTCTGCCACGAACTGAGTGATTCTCCGGAATGGCACCGAACGGAGTTAACAGTCAAGAAACCTAAGTAATCGTTGGGTTTCTGAAGGCGTTTTTTGATAGCGGGAGTTCGCTCGCCCAATGAAATGACTGTGTAAACCAAAGGGTTGGAGCTCAAACACCTATCGCAACCGGCTACAACCGTTTTGCAAACGCTGTGTTAATCAAACGGGTTGGCGGAAACGGAGATTTTGAGAGCTCTCAGTCGAGATAGGGGGTGGCGGGAGCTACCGGGGCGGTTTCGGAGGTAGGCCGAAAGATCTCATTCCTAACCGAGAGAATTCCCCACGAGAGTTGGCGGGGTGGAAAGCCTAGGAATCGTTGGGTAGAAACGAAAAACGCCAAAGTCAGAAAGCCGACTTTGGCGTTTGTTCCGTAGAAAAAACTAGGGCTCCACCGGGTGGGCTCGAACCACCAACACACCGACACACCGATTAACAGTCCCGCGTATTTCGCCCTTCTGCGTGTCCAAACACAGTACATGCGAAAAGTGCCCCTCCGACCAGGGGCACAATCGGGGGCACTTTTCATCAGAACTTGTCGAGATGGTCGAGCTATTCCAAAAAGCAAACTTCGACGAAAAACGCCTCGTTCTCGAACTTGTCCGACGCATTATCTCAGTAAATTCGGCGACAACGAGCACAGAAATCCCGTAACCCGTTCACGCATTTCCAAATTGCAAAGTCCACCAAGCCGCTTTCGACTGAACGAAGGCGAGTCTAGACATGAAACGCCACGCGAGTATTCGCTTGGACCTACCAAGAAAACAGTGCTACAATTAAGGTCCGCGTGCGAGCATTTAGCCGCTTTGAAGTAACGGGAAATCGGTCTGTAGAGTGCGTGAAAAACCATGTCGATCCAAATCAATCTGCCTCCTCAACTAGAAATAGCGCTGTTGCAAAGAGCATCCGAAGTCGGTTTGGACGTTTCGACATTTGTAGCTGAAACGCTGTCCGCAATTGAGGCTGACATCATTCAACCTAAGTTTTCCGACTTGGAATTCGCAGCAAAGCTGGACCGAATCGTTTCCATTCACTCTCACACCCCTGGCGACTTTGACGACAGTCGAGATTCCATTTACGCTGGTTGCGGTGAATGACAGCCCTTCTCGATACGAATATCCTCCTGAGAATCGCAACTCCGAATCACCCCATGCATACGACAGCGATTTCACGAGCTACTGCAACTCGAAGCACCTGCTTCTACTGCTCTTGTGCTTATGTTGACCCAAGCTGGCTGCAAAGAACCTAGAAATTTCCTTGCGCCCGTTTTCGGCGATGCGAAGAAGCTTGACTCTCTATTTGCATGACCGCGTTTCAAATGTGTTTGCATCAATAGCGAGCTCCACTGGTGACAAGCTCTATCCATCGGCCTCCCCGTCGTGACTGTTGTTGCAAACTGTTGTCAGAACACGACAACTTGTGTCATCGAAGATAAGAGAATGGAGAGGCAACGCCAAAACCCGTTGACACTCATTCTCTTCTACCTCACGGCATCCGGCTCGACGAAGCACACTCGCGCATTCGCGTTCGTCTGCTCCATGGACCTTTGGGGACACCACATATTTTTGTGGGGGTGGTTGCGAGCAGGATTGGAAATTTTTATTCTGGGGGCAGGTAACCAATACCTCACATCAAATGTCGTGTCCCCGTGTTTCCACCCGTGTTTCCCCGTGTTTCTTTCCATCAAACGACGAGTACTCTCCTCGTGAGCATGTAGATTGACGGGTGTAGATTGCGCATCGGTGGGGCATGCATTCGCCGTTCGTCTATCTACTTGTTACGACGTTCTCGATTCATCCGAAGCTGCACGAGCTCTTCTTTAAGTGGCCTCCAGTATTCCTCGTCCGCTTGCCTCTCTGCGTCCTCTTCCTGCCTGAGAAATGCTTCGATTTGTTTTACATCGTTCGCATCGATAGAAACCAACCAGGGGCGCGTCGTTGCGTAGGAGGCAAGTTTGTTTGGGAAGCGGCGAATGAGCTCGCTCAACATGGAGGGCGTGCGAGATTCCCTGATCCAGAATTGGACCATCGCCTCGTTGGAGTCATCTTGATTTTCGTCGTAATGAGCTTCGACCAGTCGGCGGATCATGGGCCAGTCTTTGTCTCGCTGAGTCTTCTTTGCACGAACGAGATCTTCAATAGCCAATACCTCGTAAACAGCGTTGTCATTTTCATCCTGAATGGTGGTCCGTCGCTCCCAAAGTTGTTCAAACGGATCACAGCTACGTAACTTGCTCATTACGTCAATCCGGAGTCCATCGACGTCAGGATTTCGACAACGAAAGTGAACGGCATGACCGCGCTGTAGGTACTCCGCCTTGAATTCTGGGATGGCGATGCATTCAGCTTGAAGCTCAGCCAAGGCCGCGTTCAGTTTTTCGAAGTTTGCTTCCTCTGCCAGAATGACTATGTCGCAGTCGCGGCTAAACTCCGCTGCGCCGTATAACACGCAAGCCTGACCGCCGATAAGCAGGTGCCGTACCGTGTGGCATGACATCGTCGAAAGGACTTTGAGAATCGGGTTCGGGATCAAGTGAGCCTCCAGCCTCAAGATAGAATCGCCACAGTTTCATCGATTCACGCATTCTCTCAAGTGGCGTGAGGCGATACCACTCCTGCCACGAGTCCGAATCGGACTGTGCTTCTGCTAATCTTTGAAGTCGTTGGTGGTTTCGCATGAGCCTCAGTGGGTCCCGTGCTTTTGCGCCCGAGACTACCCATATTGGGAGAAAAATGCTCCGTTTTGAGAATCGAAACCGCTGTGTTAATCAAACCCAGATCTCAAAATAGAGATACTGAGAACAATCTCGCGGAATTCGGGGTACCGGAACAAACCGGCGTGGTTTCGATCGGACTCCTTGGGTGGCCGAATCAAAACCGAGATTGTCCACCGGCGAGGCGAATCGCAAGAAAGCCGCGAAAATGTTGCTTTTCAAACGAAAAACGCCAAAGTCAGAAAGCCAACTTTGGCGTTAACTTTTCGGCGTTTCTTCGGCAGAAAAAACGCGAGCTCCCCCGGGTGGGCTCGAACCACCGACACACGGATTAACAGTCCCGCGTATTTCGCCATTCTGCGTGGAAAAACACAGTATATGCGAAAATTGCCCCTCCGACCAGGGGCATAATCGGGGGCACTTTTCGGAGTTTGAAGAGCTCGTGGCCCTTTTTCAAAGTGCAAGCCAGACCCAGCGAACTACCATGCTCATGCTTGTAAGAACGCTTGCAAACTCATGAAGACATGCGGTGCCCGGATACTCGATGCTTTCACGACCAAGACCTGAAACAAAATTGTTTGGCCTTACGGATCCAGAAAAGCTAGAATGCAGTAAGTCCATTTACCAAGGCGCGAGCACCCAATGACCACCACGACCCACTCAGCCGCAAAAAACGTCTCCGCCATCACTCCTATGCAACGAGAAGTGATATCGGAACTGGATGGAGCTCCGATTGCCACCGACCAGAAGCTTTTTATTATGACCTATTCGCCGGGTGTCGCTCCGTCACCAATCGAAAAGGAACAAGCTGCAAATAATCTTCTCGAACTGCTTGCTGAAGCACACGAAAACATCCGAAATTCTGGGGCCACGGAGACTGAGTTATCCGATGCGTTGGACGAGGCAATCAAAGCAAGCAAAAAGAAGATGTTCCGAGTTGTTCTTGATTCGAACGTAAGAGCTTCGCCTTTGTGAGTGTCACCCAGCAGTTCAATACCACGAACTCCATGGGACGACTGATGCTTAACGTGCTCCTTTCCTTCGCCAAGTTCGAACGCGAGATCATCTCGGAACGAACACGCGACAAGATGGCGGCCGCTCGTCGCAAAGGCAAATGGGGTGGCGGCTTGACTCCGCTCGGTTACGACAACGATCGCGAAGGTTGCAAGATCGTCGTCAACGAAGACGAAGCCGTACAGGTCCGTGGAACCTTCGAGCTTTATCTCGAGTGCCAATCGATCATTCAGACGATCAAGGAAATCGATCGACGCGGTTGGAAGAACAAGCTGACTGTTACCAAGAGTGGCAAAGAACGCGGCGGTCGTAACTTCGATAAAAGTTCATTATTCAAGCTGCTCAAGAACGTCGCCTACCTCGGCAAGGTACGCTACAAGGAAGAGATTCACGAAGGCGTATGCATTTACGACGGTAGGTTTGCGCCCGCTTCGTTCAACTGTGGCTGTCGAAAGGCTACCGAGCTTGTCTCGCGAGCCTTTTGCCGTACTTGTCTCATTCTACGAACTTCTGGCTATACGCCAGATTGCGGATTGAGAGGCTTTCTT
>CAMBSL010000146.1 GCA_945870455.1 Pirellula staleyi DSM 6068
AACAGAACTTGCAGCAAACTACCCTCGCATCTTTGCAGCCCCATTCCATGCAATTTGTCATAGAGAATTGCCACTTGCTGCACGAGCACTAGCCGCTGAAGCTGACTTTCGGTTTGCGTTGAGGAAGCTTGGACTCCTTGCCGAAACCAACGAATCAGGTTGAACAAAAACTGTTCGAGACAGGCCAGTTTTCGCGATCCTATGGAAATTTCTTGGTGAAAAGTGGTTTCCGGATAGGACAGCCAATTTGCGATCAAGACGGACCAAATCGGATACTCTGGGTCGTCCCAATGCGCGATGACCTTGGAATTCTCTAGGCTCGACGCGTCCAAACGTGTCGCCAAAGCGGCTTTCGTCATTTCGGCCCACGAATAAGCGGCATTCGGAAATTCAAACGGTAGTTCGGCCATGAAACATTTCATTGCGATAAGGAGTTTTGAACTAATCAAGAATCAACATGTATCGTAGAATGAAGGTCCATGGAAACCAAGACACCCGAAACATTCGCCGAATTAAAGCTCTCAGGTATTACCCAGAGGGCGCTGGCAAAACTCGGATACGAGACGCCAAGCCCCATTCAAGCCAAGGTAATCCCTTGGGCTCTCGAGGGTTACGACGTAATCGGACAGGCCCGAACGGGAACAGGCAAGACAGCGTCCTTTGCCATTCCGATTTTAGAACAGCTCGATCCGATCCGGCTGTCCCCATTGCCACAAGCAATTGTACTTGTTCCCACCCGAGAGCTTGCCGCTCAAGTTCACGGCGAATTTGTGAAGCTTGCCTTCGGATGCCCAACGGAAATTCTCGAGGTTGCAGGCGGAAAGCACATGACCCGCCAACTAAAAGCTCTCGAAAAGGGGACTCAAGTTGTCGTCGGGACGCCCGGTCGAGTCATCGACCATATTCAACGCGGATCCCTGAAATTGAACAATATCTGGTGTGTCGTGCTGGATGAAGCCGACCGGATGCTCGACATTGGCTTTCGTCCAGACATCGAACGAATTCTGCGGCGATGTCCCGAAAACCGCCAAACTTTGCTGCTGAGCGCAACGTTGGACGGGGATGTTCAAAAGCTGGCGCAGCGGTACCTATTTGAACCCGTTCACGTCGATTGTTCGCAAAAAGGTGTAACGGTCGACACCATCGAACAGCGTTATCTCAATGTATCACCGGAGCGGAAATTCGAAATTCTCGTGCAACTGTTGACCAGAGAATTGCCTCCTCAGACCATTATTTTTTGTCGCACTAAGCTCGGCACAGCCAAACTCCACAACCAATTGCAAAGAGCCATCCAATCGGTTCCCGGCCTATCGAAGATGCGGCTGGACACGATCCACGGCAACATGAATCAAACCCAGCGGGATTCGGTTTTCAAATCGTTGCGAAACGGCGACATCCAGATCCTCGTGGCAACCGACGTGGTCGGACGGGGAATCGATGTTACGACAGTCTCTCACATCATCAATTACGATTTACCCGACGATTGCGACGACTATGTTCACCGCGTCGGTCGAACTGGGCGCATGGGACGCGATGGAATCGCATTCTCCTTTGTTGCGAGAGGACAAGGAGAACTGCTGACTGAAATCGAGCAACGTATCAATCGTCAGTTAGTTCCGGACCCGTTGGCTCAGGACCTGGGGCCTGGCGGCACAAAGCGAATTGCACCTAGTGTGCTGAGCGTTTCATCCAATGGTGAATCCTCAGTGGAGGACCCGGTGGCTGGAGACGGTGAAAACGCAAGTCCGAAAAAACGTCGCTTGAACCCGATGCGCCGCACAGTCAGCGATCGTTCGAAACGAAGACGGTAAGAGGCGGTTCGATTTCAGCTTGCCGCTCGCCAAAGTGTCCCATTTTGCAGTCTTATTTTCCGGGCTTGGTAATGAATCGCAACAAGACAGTGGTAGGCATCGAGGCTAAAATTCACTGTTGTTGCCTCCCCCCACTCTTCACCGAAAGTGATTCCATTGATGAATGTTTTCCGCGGCTGTATGCCAGCCTTGATGACCCCCTGTGATGGAGCGGGAAAGCCGAATTTTGATGCCTTGGTGGCCAAGGGGAAACAGTTAATTAGCGATGGTATGGCGGCAGTCATCTATTGTGGTTCCATGGGGGACTGGCCGCTGCTGAGCGATGAGCAGCGACAGGCAGGAGTGCAGCGACTCGCACAAGCGGGTGTACCGGTGATCGTCGGTACAGGTGCGCAGAATTCGCGGATTGCAGCCGAGCATGCCGCCCACGCTCGCAAGGTCGGTGCGGCCGGACTCATGGTGATCCCCCGCGTGCTATCGCGTGGAACCTCCAGTGCTGCCCAACGTCATCACTTTGCAGACGTTCTTCGAGCGGCGGATGGACTGCCAGCCGTCATCTACAACAGTCCCTACTACGGCTTTGAGACAAAAGCCGACTTGTTTTTTAATCTACAATCCGAATTCAAAAACCTAGTTGGCTTCAAGGAGTTTGGTGGCGCCGAATCATTAACCTACGCGGCGGAGCACATTACGACCGGTCACCCTACTCTCTCTCTGATGGTGGGTGTCGATACGCAAGTCTTCCACGGTATCGTTCGATGTGGCGCCGTTGGCGCGATCACGGGTGTGGGCAACGCTCTCCCTCGGCAAGTGTTGCGACTTGTGGAACTCTGCTTGCAAGCCGCCTCTGGGGTCGCTCGAGCTCGACGCTTTGCCGCCGAATTAAACGATGCCCTCGCGGTGCTTTCGACGTACGACGAAGGGCCGGATTTGGTGTTGTACTACAAGCATTTGATGGTGCTCGAAGGCAACCCAGAATACGAGCATCATTTCAATAGTACCGACAAACTGAGTCTTTCCCAACGCGCATTTCTGGAGCAACAATGGGAACAGTTCCGCGTTTGGTGGGATAATTGGGAGGGCAAAGCTTGAAAGTGCTAGGCACATCACACGTTCTTTGTTCTTTGTTCTTTGTTCTTTGTTCTTTGTTCTTTGTTCTTCGTGCTTCTGGGCGTGCCACCCAATTAACCAGTAGGTTTAGACTGCCGCTCACATTAACAAACAAAGGCCGATGGTTTTCCATCGGCCTTTGTCTTTGTTCCCTGGCACCGAGGCGAGTTTTGGCTCGCCTCGGTGCTCAGTCTTAAGCTCTATCGTGAAGCACCGATTCTTGGCAATTGACCCAGTAATCACCAGTTTCCGGCTGTATGCTGCTCCAACCCAGGAGGAAGGCCGGTCGAACATTCCCGCAAATTCTCGACCGACGACAGAGCTTTAAAATGGTTCGTCGTTGGACGAGGAAATACGACAGTACCCGCTCGACCGTCAATGCCAATTACACCAATTTTTTGTTATCCAAAGAATTCCAGCATATTCATCATTTCCTGTCTGCCACAAACAACCCATCTTGCCTTACTTGCGATCTAGAAGGTGTTGCTTGAAGAAGTCCGTCATCATTTGATACTGATGAAAGATTTGGTCGGCGTCCACAACTCCATGGCGATTGTCTGGGTACACCATCAAATCGAACTTCTTATTGGCTTTTTGAAGCGCATGGACAAATTGCATCGTGTTTGCAATATGAACATTGTCGTCGATTTCGCCATGGATCAACATCAAACGGCCGTGCAAGTCCTTGGCGGATGTCACGACGGAGCTCGACTTGTACCCCTCTGGATTCGACTTGGGCGTGTCCATGTACCGCTCGGTGTAGACTGAATCGTAATTGTTCCAGTCCGTGACTGGTGCGCCTGCGATGCCCGCTCGAAAGAGTTTGCTGTGGGTCATGGAATACGTGGTAAAGTATCCGCCGTAGCTCCACCCCCAAAGTCCAATGCGTTCCGAATCAACCCAGGACTGTTGACTGAGCCATTTCACCGCATCTTCCAAGTCCCTAAGCTCGGTTGATCCCAGGTCTTTGTAGATCTTCCAGGTATCCGAGTTCCCACGCCCAAGCGAGGAACGATTATCGCACAACATCACGCAGATCCCTTGTTCCGCCATATAGCGATGCCAAAGATCGCTTCGATGAGTCCATGTGTTCTCAACCGTCGATGCAGATGGCCCACCATAAACGTAGATCAAAACCGGCATCTTCTCGCCCTTCGAACGCGTTGCAAAATCCACGGGCTTATAAAGCATCGATTGCAATGCGAATCCATCTCGAGCCTTGATTTCAAATAAATCCACATCCCCCGCCTTGACGAAGTCAAATCGGTCATTGCGATATCCGCCTACAAAGCGAACGTTCTTCCCATCTTGATTCCGCAACCAGAGTTGGCTCGGCGTCTTTGTATCGCTCCACGAGTCGAAGTAGTAATCGCCTTTGGGATGCACGCTCACTTTATGAACCCCATTCGGTTCGCCGATCGTTTCGAGCTTGTTGTTCGTCAAATCGACTCGCAGTAAATCCAAATTGATCGGTGCAGAGCGATGCCCAAGCAACCACGCTTGCTTGCCATCCGACGAAACCCAATCAATGGATTTCACGTCCCATGCTCCTTCCGTTACGGTCGTGCGACTGCCATCGGTTCCAATCCGAAACACATGCCGGCGTCCACCTGCGGAATCGCTTAACCACAGAAAACTACCGTCAGGAAGCCATTTCGGTTCATCAATGACATTCACCCAAGCAGGCGAATTCTCCTGAACAAGTTTCGACAGTTTCCTTGAGCCAATATCGAATGCACATAGATCCAGCTTGGATTGGATGCGATTCTGAATCTGAAAAACCACGTCGTGCTTGCCTGGCAATGAATTCCACCCAACTCGAACGATCAAACGGTCGTCGGCAGGGTACGCATCCAGCGGAATCTCTTGTTGTTTGCCGCTCGCCACGTGGACCACATGCAGCGTAACGAACGGGTTTGGCTGGCCGCTCTTTGGGTAGCGAGTCTCCTCGATCTTCTGTGCGAAGGACAGCGAGTTATCGATTTGGAATCGAGGAACAGGAGTCTCATCCAGGCGAAGATAGGCGATCGAAGCACCGTCTGGACTCCACCAATATCCTTTGAATTTTCCGCGTCCGTAGATTTCTTCTTGGTAAACCCAATCGAGCTTTCCATTGAGGATTTCGCCACCTCCATCGCTGGTTAACTTGCGGACCTCGGTCGATTCGCAATCTGCGACCCAGATATTGTTGTCATGAACGTACGCAACGTGCTTGCCTGTCGGACTCATCTCCGCAAGTTCCTTGGCTTGCTCTGAGGAATGTGTAATCTGACGAACCGTGTCGCGCGATGGGTCCTTGGCTCGTTCGGACCCGGAATCGCTGCCGGTTTGATACAAATAGATATCGCCGTTGTGCTCGATCAAGGCGTTTTCGAAACGTGCGTCGAACACATCGATTCGCCGGAGGTAATCCTTTGCTTGCCCATCCTTAAAGGCATCCAATTTGCTCAATGCGTCAACAAGTCGACTCAGTCGGTCGAACGGATGCATGGCACCCGACTTGCAATCCACTGTGTGCCATCGTCCATCGTGTTGCATCAAGTATGACTCTTGATCCGGCAACCATTTTGGAGTACTTGCCGAAAGTCCCGTGTAGGCGACGAGCATCTGAGGATCGTACATCTTTGCTAGAGTTAGTTCCTCTTTGGCCATATCCTCGTTCACCGACTCAAACATGCCAAGCGGTTTCATGGTGGGTGGCACTGCAATTTGTTCTGCAATTTGTTCTGCCGTTTGTTTTTCGATGCGTACGACAGGGTAAACGGAATTGGGTTGCAGGCTTGGATCGAAGAAATTCCAAACAGACAACGAATCATCTGCGTTTGGTTCAAGCAAATAGGTTGCCAAGACACCCAGCGACTGCCGTGTGGAAACGAGCCATCCAGCCTTGGGTTGCCACTCCACTGGTTCCGTAGAGACCTCTACTTTTCGCAGGCGATGATTTTGAAACTCCAGCAGATCCTTTCGCGATGCGATTCGATATTGCGATGCGGGTAGTTTGTTCATGGCGGCCGCTGTTTTGGAGTCGAGCCATGACATGGCGATTCCGTGTAGCCTCAATCGGCCAGCCGCCCAAGCATTGTCCGCCGGAATGAAGTAGTACTCAGGCGCATCGACGTTCAAAATGGATGTACCGACATTCACCAATTTCACTTCAAAATCGGTTGGAACCATTTCGGATTTGCGTTTTCGGTCTCTAGGCGATGGAAAGCTACTTGGCTTTCCTGATTTTGGAACGGCATGCTCGAGGTCATCCTCTTGTTCCACAACCGCATCGCTCTTTCCCTTGACGGTGTTCCCACTCTTATCCCATTCGAAGCCTTTCGCGATGGCCGGTGCTGCGTCTGCAACGATCTTGGCTTGGATCGAGACGGACTTTGGGGGATTATTGCCGTCCCGCTGAAGCATCGGGCCAAGTTTGTTGGCGTTATCCGTAAGCTGCTTCAGGCATGCGTCGACGAACAGATACGACGCATCGATGCGCCGTTGATAACTGGCATAAGAGTAGGACTCGACGAGGATCCCGATTTTGCCGCGGAGCCCCATGTACTCGGTCGAGTAGCGAGGCTCATGCCCAAAGGACTCCCAACGTTTGTGATCGAAGCTAAAATTGCCGTAATAGAATGTCGGAAATCCTTGGGCACCCAATTCCTTGGTTATGGTTGGCAGCATCTCGCTTCGCATCCATTGGACAAGAATCTGATTGGCGGCTGGATTGTGTGGGATGTCGTAGGTTAGGTCGTATTGGTGGAGCGAACCGTTGGTCGTGTGTGTGTCGATCAAAACATCGACATCCCATGAGTCCAACATTCGAACCAACGAACGGACCTCGGGTGTATCGAGTTTGATAAAGTCGCGATTGAGATCTAGACCCATTGCGTTCTCGCGGGTTCCCATGCCTAGTTCGGGACCTTCCTGACCAGGACGATGCAACGTTCCGACGCGTTCGTTGCCGTCGGCGTTGAAGTTGGGTACGAAAACCAGAACCGCTCGATCAAGAAATTTCGGCATGGAATCGGCGAGCAAATCACGAGCAAGGGCCAGGAGGGCTTCTTTTCCGTCGCTTTCGCCGCTGTGTATGCCGCCGAGTAGCACGATCACTAGCCGACCGTCCGAGGGTGCCAGCGGAAGGATCGGTTTCTCTTCTCGGGCGAGAATGAGAGCTTGGATAGGGCGGCCTTCGGTGGTCGCTCCAATTTTTATTTGAGAAGCAAACGGGCTAGCATCATCAAGCTTTTGAAGGAAATCGAGCACTTCCAGTTCGCGGGCGGTACCAAGATAATTCGACTTTTCGGCAACGGTTTGCAGTGCCTTGATGTTCTCCGTGGGAATGGGTTTCGATGGCGATAATGCTGCCTTTTCTTGACCGAACGCGTTGATTTCGCGTCCTAGAAGGAACAAAGCGGCAATGCAAAACGGAGCGGCCCAGCCGAGAACGACATTACGGCGAATTAGCATGGTAAGCCTTGGGGTTTTCGATTCCAATTTGGGGGATGTGACGGCTACCATGTTTCTAATGGGCCAGGGTAGGTTTTCACGGTTTTGCAATAGTTTAACTGGAAGCCGAGAAAGAGGACAAGGAATGCAAGTCATTCTGAAGACAAGCGCTGGCGATATCACTTTGGAATTGGATGCGGAAGCCGCCCCAAAAACCGTTAGCAACTTTGTGCAATACGCCCAGGAGGGTCATTACGCAGGGACCATTTTCCATCGTGTGATTAAGAGTTTTATGATCCAGGGGGGAGGCTTTGCGCACGGCATGGTTCAAAAAAAGAACCGAGAGCCTATCACGAACGAATCGTCCAATGGCTTATGCAATCTCAAATACACCGTTGCGATGGCCAGGACGAATGCTGCCGATAGCGCCACTGCACAATTCTTTATCAACACCAAAGATAATTTTGGGTTGGACAAAAAAATATGCAAGGACGGTTTCGGGTACTGTGTTTTCGGCCGTGTTGTATCCGGAATGAATGTAGTCGATAGCATCGAAAAAGTTGCGACCCAGAAAATTGGAGGTCACTCCGATGTCCCAATCGAAGACATCGAAATCAATTCTGTTGAAATTTGCGAAGCAGCTTAAGCTCCGTCCTGTGAATGACAGCCATGCTTTGGAACGCAACTCTGATCGGTAGCCTCGTTAACTCGGTACTAGTCTGTTTTGGAGCGGCGGGGTTGGCGGTGACCGTCGGTTTGAGCATGGCATTGCTGACAACTTGCTTCCGAGTGCCGTTGCGACACATTCTCAGCCTGTGCATGCTCAGCTTGATCTTGGTCCCCGTGTATGTGCAAGCGACCGCATGGAGCGCAGGCTTTGGCGTCCAGGGTTGGTTTCGCTTGAGCCAAGTCGCGGCCGCGATCTCGCCTGTTAGGGCAATCGCGTCTGTCGTTTGGATACATGGGACAGCCTCCGCTCCCTTTTGCTTTTTACTGTGTTGGTTGGGGCTGAACCGTGCGATGGATTTCAATACGCGACAAGCCCTGCTTGATTTCGGTCCTTGGGTTGCAGCGACTCGGGTTGTTGTTCCAAAGGCTTGGCCTTGGATCGCGGCAAGTGGGCTATGGACGGTCGCCATGACAGGGAATGATATGGTGGTTACCAATCTATTTCAGGTGCCAACTGTCACCGAATCGGTCTATCAACAAGTCCAGTTCAATGAGTTGCGTGGGTGGTCGATCGGTCTGGCTTGTTCGTTTGCCTGTCTAATCGGTGGGCTAACAGTACTCGGGTATTTGCAGTTTGAGCACAGACTAGGAAGCGAAGAAGACAAGGTACAACAGCCATCGCATTTCCAAGCATTTGCATTGCGAGGATTCGCTCGCTGGTTGGGATCCCTCCTCGCATGGTTGGTGGTTGCCCTCATCATTTTTTTGCCGGTAGCCAACTTGATCATCAAAGCAGGCTGGCAGGCACGCATGGAGGACGAAGTCGTTTCCCGAACCTGGTCGATTTGGACAATGATCCAGTCGGTTGCTCAAGCGAGAACTTTTGCCCGTGAGTTTGCATGGAGCATTCAACTTAGCACCTTTTCAACGATCACCGCTTTGATTTTGGCTTGTCCTTTTGTGTTAGCGTGCCGAGGTCGGTGGAAAAACGCGACGATCGTTGGCGTGATGGGGTTCTTGTTGGCATTGCCGGGTCCTATCGTCAATTTGCTTGTGATTCAGTTGCTCAATCGCTCGGAGTGGAACTGGCTCCAGTTCCTTGCCGATCGAACACTGATAGGGCCAATTTTGGCGATGCAATGCCGCTGCTTACCGGTGGCTTTCGGAATTGTTTGGATTGCAAAAATGCGATTCGATCACCGCAATACAACGAACCTCCAAATGGACCAAGGGCTGCCATGGATGGTGCGAATTTGGATTTGTGCCAAAGCCATGGCAGCCCCCGTTTCTGTTGCATCGGTCGTCAGTTTCTTTGTCGCATTTGGGGATTTATCGAGCTATTTGTTGGTTCAACCACCAGGCGTAACGACTGTTGCGATGCGAATGTTTGATCTGCTTCACTATGGGACCAAGAATCAAGAATCAGGCCTAGCGCTGGTTTTGGTAGCGTTTGGAGTGATTTCTTCGTTTGTCTTGTTGCGCAGAATTGAGTTTGAGTCTTGACGCGAGTTCACTAATTTTGATAAAGACAGACGGATTTTCAATGCGCAAACCAAACTCAAACGGATCGACCCATGCAAGGATTCAGATCAACGGATCGGGTTCCCGAATTCCGCCGTTGCTCTATTGCATTCTTTCTGGCTGTCGCCGCTAGCTTATCTCTGGGTTGCACAGGGCCGCTCAAGGATTCGAATTCGCAAAGCTTACTCGTTAAGGCTCGCGACAAACTCTTGCCCAAGTCCGATCCGTCCGAGCGGCTGTGGCGACCGGACCTGACCATCAAGCCCTTCGTGGAATTTCAAGACGAAGACATATTGATCATGCATGTTCGGAACTGTCGCTATCGGACCGAAACCGACTACGACGTACGTCACTACGACATGCGATTTCCGCTAGCAGATGTTCGCACGCTAGACTTTTTGATTGTGCCTTTTACGAACAACACATTACTGGCCCACACCATGTTCAGCTTTGGCCTGAAGGATGGGCGTCATTTTATCATCTCGGTAGAAGCAAGACTTGATGAGGGGGAATCCTATTCCCCTGTTCGAGGCATCACAAGCAAATTTGAGTTGATGTATGTTATTGGCGATGAACGCGACCTGATACCGCTCAGGACGGATGTTCGCAAAGTCGACGTGTTCCTCTACCCAGGTCGAGCGACGCCAGACCAAGTCCAAGATTTACTCGTCGACATGCTGGAGCGAGCGAACAAGTTACAGCGAGTGCCGGAGTACTACGATACGATTAATAACAACTGTACCACCAATCTGGTTAACCACATCAATAAATTGCGGCCTGGCCGAATTCCCAGGGATGTGCGGGTTCTGTTGCCTGGCCATTCAGACAAAATGGCGTATGATCTTGGTTTGCTGGATGTCACCGAGCCGTTTGAAATTGCCAGAAACAACGCACGCATTACGTCGCGAGCTCAGATATTCAGAGACAGTCCGGATTTTTCTGCACGAATCCGAGGAAATTGAAAGACTTGAACCTCAGTGACAAACCACGTGACACCTTGATTTTGGGATTAGCCGGCGTGCATTAGCGGGCTGTTGATCTTGTTTTTGGGATTAGCCGGCGTGCGTTAGCACCCGGTTCAATTTTTGTTCGTCACCATTCAGTAATCCTACAAGATCCATTCCATGTTAGAGCCATCCAACCACGATCCGCTCGAATCGCAGAACAAGACTGCGTATGATCGAATGGCTCGATCGGGACATGTACTCGCAACGGTGGCGACGCCCGACGAATTACGTCGACCGCTTGAAACCATCGACGCCTCAGGTTGGCTCGGTGGTTCGATTCGAGGCTGGCATGTGTTGTGCCTAGCCGCTGGCGGCGGGCGGCACAGCGCTTTGTACCATGCCGCTGGAGCGATTGTTACTGTGGTTGACATCAGCCCTGGCATGTTGGAACTAGATCGACAAATTTCGTTGGAGCTCAAGTTCAACGTGCGATTGATTCAGTGTTCGATGGTGGACATGTCCATGTTGCAGGATGACGAGTTTGATTTGGTCGTCCATCCGGTTAGCACGTGTTACGTCGCGGACGTTGTTCCTGTGTTTGCCGAAGTTGCTCGCGTGTTGAAACCCAACGGGCTCTACATTTCACAACACAAACAACCGGCCAACCTCCAAACTTCACTGAACGTTCGCGATGGCAAATACGTCATCGATACCGAAATCGGGCATGCTGCCATCCCTGCAAAAACAAATGCGCTCAACCCGTTGCGGGAACCGAGCACTCTTGAGATTGCGCATAGCCTTGAGTCTCTCTTGGGCGGCATATGCCGAAACGGCATGGTGATAGAAGATGTCGTCGAACCCAATCATTCGAACCGGCTTGCGCTATCCGATACAATGGGGCACCGCAGCAGATTTGTTTCGCCCTATCTGCGAATCAAAGCTCGAAAAAGAGGCGTAACCTCAACTCGCAATAGCTCCCTCATTCTACCCAAGTAGTTTCAAATGCAACCTGACTATGATTCACCGATGGAAGCCGAGTGCAAATACCGGGTCGACAATATCGACGAGACCCGTCGCGCGATCGTTGAATTGAAGGCAAACTTCATCGGTCACGAGCAACATTGCGACACTTACTTGCGCCACCCCTCTCGCAATTTTCGCGACACTGACGAGGCGCTTCGGATTCGTGAAATCGACGGCAAACCATTTGTAACCTACAAAGGACCAAGGCTCGCCGGACCGATGAAAATTCGCCCTGAGATCGAGCTCCCGTTGGCTTCGAATACAGTGGATGACTGGCTAAAGATCTGGGGACACCTCGGTTTTAGCATTGCTTTAGCCGTCAGGAAATCGAGAGACGTATACCAATTGGCAATTCAAACTCGCAGCGTCACGATTACGTTGGATCATGTCGAATCGTTGGGTGATTTCGTAGAAATCGAACGCATTGTGAGAAATCAAGAAGAGATCGAATCGGCGCAACGGGACATTCAGGAGGTTGCCAAAAGGCTTCGACTCTCAAAAATCGAATCGCGAAGCTATCTTGGAATGCTACTCGAACGAGGATAGTAGGCATCAGGCTCCGCTGCAATGATTTTAGAAATCGTCCCGTTTTGCTCCGTAAAAGTTTTTGAATGACCCGTACATTTGCTGTGCGAAAGCCGCATGGGACTGTGAACTCTTTTGAAAAACAGGTTCATGATGATGTTCGCACGACGCTTGCCGAACTTCTTAATATGCAAGGTAAGCGTCACTTTTCGTTGCCGCCCAAACGACGAATAGCCTAGGTAGCGTGCTCAACGCCTTTCGGCATCAAAGGATAAATCACACGTGAATTGTTCCGTTGTCGTACCATTGGCCTTTGTGCTCAACGCCTTTCGGCATCAAAGGATAAATCACGGCACCGCAACATCCAAAGCGATGACCAAAACAACGTGCTCAACGCCTTTCGGCATCAAAGGATAAATCACGTGACAACAGTGTGTGAACTCGAAACAACTTTTTTCGCGTGCTCAACGCCTTTCGGCATCAAAGGATAAATCACTGGTGTTTTGCGTCCGGTTGTCGTTCGCATGTGATAAGGTGCTCAACGCCTTTCGGCATCAAAGGATAAATCACGTGGCCAAAGCTACACGACGAACAGAGGAATTGTGTGCTCAACGCCTTTCGGCATCAAAGGATAAATCACTTGTATTTTTCTTGCAACCTAGACATTGCTTGGCTGTGCTCAACGCCTTTCGGCATCAAAGGATAAATCACAATCAGCGAGTTCCTCGCACAAGTGACTTTTACCGGTGCTCAACGCCTTTCGGCATCAAAGGATAAATCACGTGGCATCCGTCTGATGATCGAAGACGATGACATGGTGCTCAACGCCTTTCGGCATCAAAGGATAAATCACGCGGCTAACGATTCAATCAGTGCGTACATGTCCAGTGCTCAACGCCTTTCGGCATCAAAGGATAAATCACCGGTGCAAACTGCAACGTGCGCGCCGAGTACGTTCCAGTGCTCAACGCCTTTCGGCATCAAAGGATAAATCACGCGCTTCATTTCCACTGCGACATAGTCAATCGTGATTGGTGCTCAACGCCTTTCGGCATCAAAGGATAAATCACATGGATTTCCTGTTGCCCAATCTGTTAGCTGGATGTGCTCAACGCCTTTCGGCATCAAAGGATAAATCACTTCAGCACCGTTTCGGCACCAATGTCTTTTGTCCAAATGTGCTCAACGCCTTTCGGCATCAAAGGATAAATCACAGTACCCACACGGTTGCCGTTTACCCATACGTCCTTGTGCTCAACGCCTTTCGGCATCAAAGGATAAATCACTCAAACAGCGGCGACTCCTCTTGACCGTAAGCATGTGCTCAACGCCTTTCGGCATCAAAGGATAAATCACGCAATGGAGATGCGTCGTCTTGGACTTGCTAGGCGTCGTGCTCAACGCCTTTCGGCATCAAAGGATAAATCACTTCTCCAAAATCAGGTTAACCAATTCGGCACTATTGTGCTCAACGCCTTTCGGCATCAAAGGATAAATCACCGAGCAGTCAAGGTCGTCATGGCGCCCTCGATGAGGTGCTCAACGCCTTTCGGCATCAAAGGATAAATCACAGGCAACCATCAGAGAAGCGGGGCAGGTCGCAGCGAGTGCTCAACGCCTTTCGGCATCAAAGGATAAATCACGCCATCCAGATAGCCGAGTGCTTACCAACGGATTGGGTGCTCAACGCCTTTCGGCATCAAAGGATAAATCACTAGGTGGATGCTGGGACACGGTATCGAGCACAATTGTGCTCAACGCCTTTCGGCATCAAAG
>CAMBSL010000147.1 GCA_945870455.1 Pirellula staleyi DSM 6068
CTGCACAACATCTACACGCTGCGGGGAGCGCCGGTGCGGGATGCGCTCAACTGGTCCAAGTATATCGCGCAAGCCCTTTACCGTTTTGGCTTAGAGGCCGAGGTCATGTTCGCCTCGCACCATTGGCCGCGTTGGGGCAATGCGCGGATTCAAGAAGTGCTCCGAGGCCAGCGCGATCTATACGCAAATATGAACAATCAGGTCCTACACTTTGCCAACCAAGGTGTGACGATCAATGAGATTCACAATGTGTACGAGCTGCCCAAGGGTTTGCAGAGCAAATGGTTCTGCCGTGGCTATCACGGATCGGCGCAGCATAACAGCCGTGGCGTCATTCAACGTTTTCTCGGATTCTGGGATTGCAATCCGGCTACCCTCATCCCGCTGTCTCCTGCCGACTCCGCCCCGCTCTATGTTGAGATGATGGGCGGTTCGGAAAAAATCCTGGCCCGCGGGCAACAGCTCCACAACGAGGGCAAGTACCTGCTCGCCCAAGAAATTCTCAACAAACTGGTGCAGGCCGAACCGTCCAACACAGCGGCCAAGGATTTGCTGGCCGATGTCTTCGAACAGCTCGGATACCAGCAGGAGAACCCGGGCCTGCGAAACAGTTACCTGGCCGCCGCCTATGAACTTCGATCCGGGATTCCCCAAGGCGAAATGGCCAGTTCCAGCAGCCCCGATGTCATCCGGGCCATGTCAACGGAGTTGTTCCTCAATTTCCTCGGCATTCGCATGGACAGCCGCAAAGCCGAAGGTCTCCGGTTTACGATCAACCTGATCACACCCGACAACGGCGAGAAATTCCTCATCGAGATGGAGAACGCAACGCTGACCAACATCCCAGGCTTTCTCTCGGACAAACCCGACTTGACGCTGACGATTCCTCGCTCCGATCTTGAGCAGACGATGATGGGGGCCAAAACGCTCGAATCGCAAATCGCAGACGGCACGGCCAAAGCGATAGGGGACGTCAGTGTCCTGGTAAAGCTGGCAGCGACCATGGTTGAGTTCGACCCACGCTTTGAGATCATGCCGGGCACCAAACCAGCTGTCGCCGAGTCGTCCACAGCGGATCCGTACGAGGCTCTCCCGCAAGCGATCATTGCCGAATAGCGGCCTATGTAAAAAGCGAGATCGGACGAGAAAAAGCGATATCGCGGGACGAAAACTGGCTCATCGTGAAGTCCTCGATGCAGATCCTCGATGCAGAACTGAGATCGTGATTCGACCAACGCTCGTCGAATCTAGTATTCTCCAACAAATGACCAAGAGGGCACTCAAGGTTGCTGAATTCGGCGGAACAGGGTGCCTTGTTCAATGTCCACTTTTCCGTCGACGCCTCTCGGGGCTTAGTCGAATCATTGAGTTATGAGGTTGGATACCTTCATGACGGAGTCGCGATCCAAGAGTTGACCCGATTGATTGAAGAGGCCGGGAAAATTGAGGGAAAACACGAGGTTTTGCTGCTGGTAGGACCTTGCCATCACCAAGAGTCCTACACTAGTTTCAAGATTTTTCGGAAATGCTCGATTGTGGCCAAATGATCAAAGTAATTAACGTGATGCACGCTGCTCGACTTGCCAAAGTCGTGCGTCCTCTCTTTTGCGATCAATAAGCGCTCCCCCAAGTAGGTCATCGATGGTGTGTCGACGACCATATCGTTGGGGCCCTCGAAAACAATGTCTGTTGCATTATCGAGTATCCGCTGTCCACTAAAAATCTTCCAAAACCTCCACCCTATTTCTTCAGATTCAAAATTGGATTGGACTGCGGCGTACCGTTCTGATTTTCCTTGCATCAAGTGGAGTCGCAACAACTCGGGATTATTTCCTACGCGAGACTGACCGAACAAGCCAGGGATCATCGCCATTACAGAATCAGCAATTGGCGTAGATGCCGCAACCGAAGTGAAAGAAGTAATCACTTGAAGCAAGGTGTTTACAACGGCAACCACCGGTACGGCCATGCTTGCCGTGCTCGCTGCCAGACTTAATGCATGACCGTAATTGGTTAGCAACCGAAGTGTTTTGCGGATATTTGGCGGAGCCGCAAGACCTGTCCCAGCTAGTGGGCTTCCAACCAAAATTGCGTTCTTGCATCGAACACCATTCGGGTCACACGCCTCGCACCACCAGCGAGTCACCAATCCACCACGGCTATGGGCAATGATATCGATTTCAGCCGTCGTACCTCCGAGTTCACGATTCAAATCAATCGCATTAAAGATCGGTCCGACAGAAATCGTCGGATGGTCGAAAAAGAAAATGTTTTTCCCATATCGCTCAATACATGAATTCAGGAATTCCTTGCCGTGTTTCGTATTCAAAAATGACTGAATAACATTGTCACTGTTGCTGAATGTGCCATGCACCATCAAGAGTATTTTTCCTGTTTGCGGGACTTTCATAGGCACTAACTTTCCGGATACACTGTCGAAAGCCCGTAGGCCGCGTTTTGGAGTCATTCGATCATCTTGTTTCGACAAGAATTCAGTGACCTTTGAAGGTTCTAACTTTGGAAACTCGACCAATTGTGCTCCGTCGCTGGAGTTTGCATTCAGGCCGCGACGTCGGCGAGCCAGTCCCGGAATAACTGACGCAGCTTCTTCCCAATCGAGAACTCCGTCTTCGTCCATTACCAATTGGAGACGAGCCACTTTACTCGAACTTGGAACGGGAAAGCCTCTTCGGAGTGTTGTGGGGCCGCTCAAGCTCGGCGATACATCGAGTCGCTGGCCGGAGACTTTTAGAATGTTGATGAAGTCCTGATTGATTGCCATGATTGCTATCCTCGTTCTTGCATGCTGCTGAGAGGGATCGGTGTAACCGACGATCGAGAATTGACAATATCGATCAAGGAGTGAAAGCTACCACCTCGTACTTTGGCAAAGTACTCACGTGCAGCCTCTTTGGCAGCCTGAAATCCTGAGTTGTTGGTAAGGTAGACCGTTTCGATGGGAACCAACGATCGACGACGCTCGTAGGTTTCTTCTCGCTCGTTCGCTTTCCTAATCGGCGAGACATAATTCCGAAGTTCGCCATAAACATCCCGCTCTGAATACCACGATTTCAGCATACGCGAAATAAATCGCAAGTTATTGGAGAACTGAGCTGTTTCGCCATCCGGATTCAGCTTCGGCTCCTTTCGGAAACGTTCGTAGGCACTCAAATCTCGCCAATACCCTGGAAAGGCATGGTCGTCCAAATTGAAGATGACGGGATATATCTCGATCCATTCAAGGCACGACGCAAACAACAACGCCAAATCAACACATGTTCCTCGTTTTTCATGCAAGATACGAGATGGTGTCCGCAACCGCTGAGCATTATCCGAATAAGATGGCGGTGGGTTTATGTATTTCAAATCATAGTCCATCGAGATTGCGGTCCAGATCGATTGAACTTGATCATCAATACCTCCCCAAGGATCCTCTGCATCTGGATCGTAGGATTGGTAGCCATCAAAACCAACCGTGTAGTCATCACGGAGGCAAGCTAAATAGCGTTGAGCGCTATCCACGATACGAGAAATGGCCGGATCACGCGGTTGCACAAACGAGGGCATCCAAACAATCTCATCCTCCTCGAACCTCCATTCATCCACCGGCGCAAGCTTCACCGAAAAAGTCTGGTTGTATAGTACTTTCGTATGCCATTCGACCAACACGTGAATGTTCGTAAGCATGCTTTCGTCAACGGTTCGTAGCAGTTCGGAAGTCAGCGGAACAAAAATCCCACCTGCCGCATGATTCTTGGTCGCACCCAGCCCGACCTGCGCTAGATCGACAACTCGTTCCGAATCCGTCATCGCGATCCGCGTGCGATACGGAAACGTATCGCTTCCAGCACATAGCGTTACCGTGATGTTCAAGTCTTGAATACTGTCGATCTGTTCTAGTTTACCGTCGACAACTTTTGTGGCATTCCGTCTCTTAAACTTGAAAACCAAATGTTCGAGCAAACTTCCTTTGTTATGAAGACTTGCGTAATTGATTCGACCAACCGGTTCTGCTTCTATTTGCAAAAGCTGAGATACATCGTCCCTTGAAGGGTCGGCAGCTCGAACGATCTTTTCAAGCGTTGAGCTGGGCCTCGCGCGTTTTTCGTCCGTTTTTTGAGACTTAAGAAGTGAATCCCTCGTCCACAAGATAATACTGCTGCCTCGAATGCGATCTTGATAAGGGCTGATGACATCGATGGCCTGATGAAAAGCACTAACTAAATCCCAACCGGTGGTAAGCAGTTTTTCATAGAAGTGCGAAAAGAAAAGCTCAGCTATACTATCATCAAACGTATGCTCGAATCCAATTGCGGCTCTGGCACCGGCAGCAATGGTCGCGGGTGCAATACGCGCCCCCGAATGCCATAAATTGAATGTAACCAATTCCGGCCCGGAATTTTCAGAAGCAATCGCAGCGGCGAAGCTCTCACCTAACACCGACTGAGCTCCAGTCGACTTCGAACCCAAAAAAATCCCGTCCCGTTTGGGTACACTCGCGATGTCTAGTAACTGACTGCCCAGACGCAAGTCGACGCCCGTTACATGCAATACCCCCGGCTTTTGCTTTGCAATCCATTTTTCAATCAATTTGATATCTGGATCTCGACCACAGAACTCATGCAAATCCAAATATTTTAGACGCTCTGTTTCATCCGACGCTTGGACGACAGAAAGCGAGTCTTGAAGCAATTCGACTTCGTTGCCAAAGTCAAAACTGTTTCCCAATGCACCTGGAGCGGCAACCAAAATAGAGTATGAACTCGGCTGGAGTTTGCGAATTCGATTGCGTGGAACGACCAAACGCCGTACCACCACCATTTTGCGTCCACGCCGATATCGTTTCGTAGCAGCAGTGATCAGGTGCTCCCAAGGCATAATCCTCGCTGCCCAATCGGCATCGAGAGTTTCGACGTCGGCTTCCGTTCTCGGTCCATCACTCGTTTCCGCTGCGAGCGTACTTTGTGTCCACGGAATCGCCACTTCGATGATTCGAACGTTTTCGGCGTCAGTTACATTCTCGTTTATAGTGGACAAATCTACTGCGATCAGTTCCAGCATCTTGTTTGTAACGCCCAACGAATTCAGCGTGGAAAGGGCGCTCGCCTCAATGTTGGAACGTGAACTATCATCCTGTGACCAACGGCTTCGTTGCCGCACGATATAACGCCATCGCATGGCTTCCTTCTGAAGGAGTGTTCTCGTTTCCCCATCCAACGCAATGGTTGCGATGGTTTTCGGTTCGCCATCTTTAAGAGATCGCAACTCAATATATTGTCTTTTGCTGCGCGATACCATTTCGAAACCTCATGGGACGTTCATTGGCGAGCGGAAGGTTAAAACTACCAAAGTGGCATAGGCTTCCAGCCTGTGTTTGAGCATTTTCACAGGCTGGAAGCCTATGCCACTGGCAAATGCAAAGTGGGCCCTCGCTTACGCGTCGGGTTGGGATGATTCAGGCTGCCGTTCGCCGTAAAGCAGACTCATTAGAGTTCCAACTCATTTATGGTACAGGTCCGTTTTCCCAATGCAATATAGCTCAATGAAACGAATCGAAGAAATCACTTTTTATCTTAGCGAACCATTAAGAAACCTTTGACACTTGCCCGCGTCTGAAATACCTTTGGTTTTCACGGACTACGATAATGCCCTTTCTGGAACTGAATATGGCGGACTACGACCTTTTGCGAGTGGAAGCCAATCCTGCTCAAACTTGGCAAGAATTGACCGAACAGCAAAAGCTCGGCCTTGATAAACTGCTGAAAATGCTCGACCAGGCGGTTCGCCGGTACCGCGAATTGGAAAAACGCCCCCGCAAAACCAAAACGCCCTGGCTTAACTACGAAAAATGCAGCCAGCTCGCCTTTATCGACGGAAAGCGAGGTACGGGTAAGTCCACGTTAATGGCAACTCTCGTTTCCCTCCTCGTAGGCGGCGATAGCCCCGGTTGCGACGGTAACGTCGCGTCCCGCGAATTGACAACCGGGGCTAGCGCCCAACGGCTAACAGTGTCCTTGAGCATCGACGTCACCACACGGGCAAGCAGCGTAGCAGCGTAGTGGCGTCGCGATGGTCAAGCTATCATTTTTCCTGGGTTAGAACGGCTGCTTTGAGGTACTTTGCGAATCTTGCGGTTGGGTTTGCAAAACCGATAAGCTTGCCTGCTTCCGTTGTACCGCCCAGATGGATGGCTACTACGTCGCCCTTCTTGTTAAGGATGGGCGCTCCCAGGGTACCTTGGTGAGTTATCTTAGGATTGTCAAAGGTGTAAGTAATGTTTCCACTTGCGTCCTGCCCAGTCACTATCGCAGAATGTTGTCGCTGGCTTGGAGGGGCTCCGGCAAACATTGCAGTGGACAACCAGATCGATTCGCCTTGGGTGGGTAAATCTTCTGATAGTTTAAATGTACCGACCCTCGATTTCGCAGGCATTGTGATGGCGAGTATATCTCCTGCTGCGGATGGTTGATCGAATGGAGCCGATTCAGGAATAACGACGAAACCATTTGCGATTACGACACCATCGAAACCTCCAAACGCAGATCCTAGAGTACATGTCGTAAAGATTTCTGTCAGTTCTGCAGATTGTGCCTGACGCGTAAAACCAGAGGCTGTCCCGAGGACACTGAGAGCCGTCAAAACGATGGGAGTGTCGGAACCAGACTGTTCCACTGCGAATGCAGTCCCGACAGCCGAGCCAACATCGACATTGCCGAGAGTTGTTTGAAAGTAAGGTCTCAGAACGGCGATCTCGGGGATCAATGGAGCTCCAGGTAGATTGGGTGATGGTTGCGGAGCAGGAACGTAATCGTCGTCAGGATTACGACAGCCCACGGCAATCAATATAGCTATGAAAAGAAAAGGCGATGCGAGTTGAGTTGGATAATTCATTGTTGACTTGTTGGTTGATGAACGCGAAAACGCCGCACGATATCCCGTGCGGCGTTCAGTAAAATCGATAGTGTCGCCGTATGACTCTGCGAGCTAACTACAAAGCAGATTCGCCTTTGACGATCTCGGCTTCTATTTTTTTTAATTCCTCTGGCGTCGGTTCAGGTTTTGCACTTCCGCAGCCTAGGAAATGGCAGAATGCGACAGCGAACAACAACGATGAGGACCAATTCCATTTTTTCATTACAGATCTCCACTCACGACTTCACCATCATCGATCACACACAGAAGTCGCCAAACGTTAGCGTCAACATTGAATGCAAAGAATCGAACTGCACCGTCAACCGAAGTTGCGTTGAGTCCACCGGAGTGTGACGATCCAAAATAGCGGTTCCAGTTTGGTCCGTTCGGAGTACCTGGACCGACCCAGTGCGTTTTCGAATCGGGACGAGGTGGAAAGTGAAAGCGGATTACACACTCATCCCAACCCGCGTTGTTCCAGCGTTCATTGTCACCGCCATCGCGGCCATGCTGGGATGGGTGGAGCGACTTTTCAGCCCAAATAATGGAGTTCGATGTTCCGTCTGTGATATCACCGAGTCTGCGTTTACGTCCTGTTCCGGACCAAACAATTGCACCTTGTTTTCCTGATGCGAGACCGCCGTTGATGACTGCACGCAGAGGTTGCGAAGGAGCACCCAGTGGTGCTTCGGGAATAAAGCTGAGCGTGGAGTCCGGTTGTCCTTGGAAAAAACCAGCACATCCAGCGTAGTCGGTTCGTCCACTGGTGGTGTAACCTGTCGGCGCACGCCGGCTGGGGCAATAAAACGTCGGAACCAGCGATGCGGCAACGGCATTGGTTCCGTTTGCATCAAAGGTTGCTGTCGTTGCAGGCCAAATTGGAGGTAGGTCTAAACCTAGATTCCAAATGCTTGTTTGCTCCATAAATGGCAATATCTTGTACTGTGCACTCCAGCCATCGCGGTTAGCTGCGTTGCAGCAGGTGGTGCCTGTTGCGTAGTCGAAGCCCGTTGGACTCGGTGCGCCACTCGATGTTACCGCTTTCGGATGTCCGTCGAACGGTCCCTGCGGCAAGTGCTTGTAAGCGCCCTCGAAATTCAAGGATGCCAATCCCATTTGCTTCAGATTGTTCGAACATTGCATACGTCGAGCGGCCTCGCGTGCCGCTTGGACTGCTGGCAGCAGCAATCCTACAAGAATCCCGATAATGGCGATGACTACCAATAGCTCGACCAGAGTAAACGCGAAGCGTTTTCTGAGTCTGTTCGTCCGCATAACAATTCTCCATAGTAACGTTGAAACCACCAAGTGATCACCCCCGTGATGATCGTCCCTTGGCCGGCGACTATCTTAGGGGGTGAGTGATAGCTTTCATGAATCAGATGCAAATTCAGGATGAGTTTTTGGTTAATGATCCTTCACCCAATGCGTCTCTTGCGATCCGATCTTCCTGGCAGTGGATCTTCATTGAATCTTTATTGAGCGGTGATTGCATGAAGACGCATAGAGCAGACATACTTGAAAATTGCGTTTCACCTACGGCACTTTACATCACGAGGAATCTCATGCTGCGTTCGATAATGGTTGCGGGATTAGGACTTTCAGTCCTAGCTCACGCAACGCTTGCCCACGACAGACACACTCGCAACCAACCACCCGGCGAGGCAAAAACCCATGAGCATGCGCAAGGAGTCGTGTTTCATGACGAAAATGGAAACCAAAAACGGGACCCAGGTGAAAAAGGACTCCCAGGGTTCAAGGTTTCCAACGGTCGCGAAATCGTATTAACCAACGCCGACGGAGAGTATGAAACGCACGTGTCCGATGACACAATCGTTTTTGTGATCAAACCACGAGGTTGGATGACTCCATTGAATCGCGACAAACTCCCGCAGTTTTATTACATCCACAAACCAGCAGGTTCACCGAGCCAAAAATTCGATGGAGTCAAGCCCACGGGGCCTCTGCCAGCGTCGATTGATTTCCCTTTGATGCCACAGGAAGAACCTGAACAGTTCAAGGCCTTGTTGTTCGGCGATACTCAACCGCGAAATGTTCAAGAAGTCGAATACATGGCGCACGACATCATCGAGCAAGTGGTTGCAGAGAAAGCGCACGGAGCGTCGCTCGGTGTCACCTTGGGCGATATCGTGTTTGATGATTTGAGCGTGTTTCAACCGCACAACCAAGCGATCGCGTTGATCGGTATTCCGTGGTACAACGTTCTGGGGAACCACGACATCAATCTCGATGCACCCAATGACACTTTGTCCGATGAGACATTCGAGAGCATCTATGGCCCCAACTATTATTCGTTTGACTATGGGTCTGTGCATTTCCTTGTTTTGGATGACGTCGCTTGGCAAGGAGCCACGGAAACCGCTCGCGGGTTTTACAAAGGAGGCTTGGGCAAAGATCAAATGGAGTTCATTCGCAACGATCTCGCTTTGATTCCTAAGGAGCAGCTGGTAGTGCTGATGATGCACATCCCTTTGGTGGATGTCGAAGATCGGCAAGAATTGTATCGGCTGATCGAAGAGCGTCCGTTTACGTTGTCGATGTCTGCACACACACACTTCTTGAAGCATCATTTCATTACGAAGGAAGACGGTTGGATGGGGCCTGAACCACACCACCACATCGTGAATGTAACCGTGTGCGGAAGCTGGTGGCGAGGAGCCCCTGATGAGTTAGGAATTCCTCATGCGACCATGAGCGATGGAGGCCCGAACGGCTACTCGATTATCTCGTTTGATGGAACGAAATACGACTTGGAGTTTCGCGCTGCCAGACGACCAGCGGACCATCAAATGAATATCTATCTACCTCAAGAAATTACCGTAGCAGACGCTATGACAACAACAATGGTCGTCAACGTATTCAATGGATCGCAACGATCAAAAGTTCGAATGAGGATGCTGCCGGACGGTCCCTGGAAAGACATGGAACGGGTCGAGGGTATGGATCCATACTATGTGGACATGAAAAAACTCGAAGCAGGTCCCACGCCTGTTGCCGGAATAACACTCCCTAGCCCCTCTATGACCGACCACCTTTGGCGAATCTTGTTGCCTCCTACGTTGCCCGTTGGGACGCACATGATCGAGGTAGAAACGACGGACATGGACAACCAGGTGTACACAGACCGCGAAAGCATCCGAGTCGTAGCAATTCCCGCTCCGACATCGACGCGTCCCGCTTTCCCTGGGCGATCTACCACCCTCACCATTCCGCCGCGTCGTCCTTAGGACGTTGCGAATCCTACACACATGGGCGAGTCTCTCCGAGACTCGCAGTTCCCAACTCGCAGTTCCCAGCCACACTCGCCTCAAACGCGTCTCGGGGAGACGCGTTTATCGACCACTTGCGAAACAAGCTTCATTCAATCTGTATCGCCACTTCACCGCCAGCTCGGCTACCTAAACCTCGCCACACTTCAAGCACCACGGAATCGGACACTGTGCGTACAGAGCCGTCCATCAAGAGTACGTTGACTCCACCAGTGTGATAACTGCGACTGGTGACAACCGCATAGGTCGGCAACGTTGCCGAACGACCTTCTCGCATCGAATTGAAATCAATGTCGTACAATTTCCCACCATCGACATGAGGAACTTTGGTATTCGGCGTGAAGGTGGTCGTAAATCCAGTTTGGTGCGTTCTAGCATCGACCCACTCGGTATGTCCTGATTCGAGTTTAAATTCACCGCCAAAAGCGGATACATCTGCGGGGGCCGATGGGACCGGAGCCACGCCACTCGGATTTCCACCGTCTCGCAAGTAGGGTGTAAACGCTTTTACCTCAGCCATGCCCAACGTGTTGCTCAATCCATCGGTTATCTCAGCGATTTTTGTGCTTCGATTGAAAAGAAAGACTCCACTACCGCGATCGCTCGGTGGTTGTGCAATTTGCCACAGGCCCGCATTGGCTCCATAGTTGAGTGGATAGTGTGTAAACGTAGGAGAATCCGGTCGTTCTCGATCGTTCAACTCACTCGGGCAAAGTAGATGCGGCATTCGAATTCGAGCGACTGCAGGCTGGAGGCTAATCGGTTTTGTAAAGTCGACGGAACTATGCAAAGAGCTTTGCTCCAAGTAGGGCAAGAGACGCACTTGTACACTCCAGTAAACGGAACTTCCTGCGGATCGGTAGTCGCCCAGGGGTGGAATGGTTTTGAGAGCACTTTCATGATTGTGGAGAGCCAAGCCTATCTGTTTCAGGTTGTTCTGGCATTGCATGCGCCGTGCGGCCTCACGGGCTGATTGAACCGCAGGTAACATCAGACCCACGAGAATTCCTATGATCGAAATTACCACCAAAAGTTCAACCAAAGTGAACCCGCGCGTTTTCATGTCGAGTCTTCTTGTTAAAAAATGCCAAGATCAAGGTCATCCTGCCGCCGAAGCCGGAAGAGTCTAAGCCAATCCTCTCGGAACGGTGGGTGAAAAGCGTTAATTCCCGGTTAAACTAGACATGACGCTGGCTTCTTTGGCTTGTTGCATCAGGTAGGCCTGCGTTCCCATGGCTGATGTTGGCGAGGTTGCATTGCCCAATGGAACCTTGCGGTACGAACCGTCAGCCTGCATATCCCATGCTTGTCGGCAGTCTGCAAGGGATACTTGCAGGATGTCCCAAAGACGTTCTTTCAATTCGGGATTCTTGATCGGAGCAATCGCTTCGACTCGGCGGGAAAGGTTTCGTTCCATCCAATCCGCAGAGCCAATAAAGAACGACCCTTGAGCCGGTTCCTGTTTGCCGTTTGCAAAATGGAAAACGCGGGAATGTTCGAGGAATCGGCCGATGACAGAGCGGACGCGGATGTTTTCTGAAAAACCTTGGACACCAGGTTTCAAACAACAAAAGCCACGAATCAAAAGGTCGATCGAAACACCCGCCTGCGATGCCTCGCGGAGCTTTTCGATCATTTCCAAATCCTCAAGTTGATTCATTTTTGCAACGATTCGCGACGGCAATCCTGAACGATGGTTTGCGATCTCGCGATCGATCAGCTCCAGGAAACGCTTGCGCATCGTGGACGGCGAAACGAGCAATTCTTGATAATCTCCCTTGTGGGAGTAACCGGTGAGAAAATGAAACAAATCAACCACGTCGGCCGTGATTCCAGGATCGCAAGTAAACAAGCCCAGGTCGGTATAGAGCTTGGCTGTCCGCACGTGGTAGTTCCCAGTTCCGACGTGCGCGTAGCAGCGCAATTGATCCTCGTCTTGTCGTACCACTAGAGACAATTTCGAATGCGTCTTGAGTCCCATGACCCCGTACACGACGTGCGCACCGGCTCGTTCGAGCTCTTCAGCCCATTGCAAATTGCGATGCTCGTCGAATCGTGCCCGCACTTCGAATAGGACTGCAACCTGCTTTCCGTTCTCGGCTGCCCGGACCAATGAATCGATGAACGGTGTATCGTCTCCGACGCGATACACCGTCATTTTGATGGCTCGAACTTTGGGATCATTGGCGGCCTCATGAATGAAGCGTCCAACGCTGAGATCAAAACTCTCGTAGGGATGATGGACCAGAATGTCTCCTTCGCGAATGGTCGTCCACATATCGGTCGCTTTGGATACCAACCGTGGAGGAACAATGGGTGTCCAATCCGGATGGCGAAGATGCGACGGCCCCAGCCCAACAAGCCTCCAGATGCTCGTGTAGTCTCTCAATGGAGTGACTTCAAAGACTTGATAGGGTGCCAGAGCAAGTTCCTGTGCGAGCAGCTCTCTGATGCGATGATCGGTGCTTGCCTCGATTTCTAGCCGCACCACCGGTTCGAATCGACGAAGCTTTAATTGATCGTAGACCTGCGATCTGATGTCGGTAAACTCGTCATTGAGCTCGACCTCGGCGTCGCGTGTAATGCGAAATGCAACTGCCGTTTCCACCACCATGCCGGGAAACACATGAGATAGCTGGGACCGAATCAGGGACATTGTGTTAATAAAACGAAGCCCCGCCCCGGGCGAATTGGTTGCGGGCGAATCTGTTACGGGCGAATCTGTTACGGGCGAACCTGTTCCGGGCGAATCTGTGGGGATGGGAATCCATCCCGATAATGTCGATGGGATTTTGATCCGGGCAAACCGGAGCGAGTCCGACTTGGGATCCTTGAGCATGACGCCGAGTGAGATCGATAGATTCGATAAGAATGGAAACGGGTGGCTGAGATCCACCGCCAAGGGTGTCAGAATGGGCATCACTTCGCGACGAAAAAATGCTTCGCAATTCTGGCGCTCTTTAGGGGTCAGTCCCTCCCATTCCAAGAGCTCGATCCCCTCCCGCGCCAATTCGCCAACCATCCCGTCAAACGTATGCGATTGCTCGGCCAGCATGGGCAGAGTCAACGCGTGCAGATGCGACAAGATATGCACTTCTTCTTCGGTTCGGTAATCCTCTGGACGCAGCCCTTTGAGTATCTCGATGCGTTTCATGAAGAATTCATCCAAGTTGGATGTGAAAATCGCAAGGAACTTCAATCGCTCCATGAGAGGTAGCTGGGTGTCCTTCGCCTCTGCCAGGACTCTCCGGTTGAACTCTAGCCAACCTAGGTCGCGGTGTTGCCCAGGTTGCGTGGGATCGGAAGAAGATTGTCGATCATTCATCGCCTGACTCCGTATTTATTTGAAAAGTGTTTTGGGGTA
>CAMBSL010000148.1 GCA_945870455.1 Pirellula staleyi DSM 6068
TATCTTCGCGGTGGCTCGATTTATCTTCGCGGTGGATCGACTTCGAGTAGCAATTCCTCGTTCGGTTTATCGGTTATCTTGACCTTCAATAGTGGACTCTGGGGATTCCCGTATTTGCCACCAAGCTGATCTTGTGTCGCAGCACCACCGCTTTCGCTCGACAACGAAAATCCACTTGACTGTCCGCCAGAGGGCTTACCTGGCCAAACGATCGTGACGCCGTATTCGCCAGGCATAGCTCCGTCATCGGCTGCGTTCGTTGTCAAAACAAAACGTCCTTGAGCGTCCGTGGTAGCCACGGGCTTCGCGTGATTCAATCGTTCTTTCTCGATCGGATGGAACACCACAAGTGCCGATGCGCATGCAACACCATTTTTGGTTTGTACTTTGCCCTTGGTCGCAACTGGAACCTGCTGGTTCGAGCCACATCCAGTGAATACGACCACCATAAATACCAAACAGATTCTTCGCATGCGCACCGGTTCCATCACTCTCAAGGTACTTTGTCTGTTCATTCGTTCGCGTTTCGAACGGTTTCCTTGCAATCAATTACTCAAAGGTTGGACTGACTTCGGCTGCCGTCCTGCCACCGCCGCTTGCTGTGATGAGAGCCGCATAAATCTGCGGGGTAATCGACGCGCTAATGAATTGTGTGCTGCCATCGGTCATGCCATGTGTTGCTCCACCCGAATGAAACGAGTAGGTCTCATTGTTGTTGTGGCAATTGATAACACAATTCCCCGGCGCGCTTGTATTGGTCGATGAGATGGCGCCGTCGAGCCCGTAATCGTTTTCGTGGTGTCCCCAACCGCCATCCGACAAAGATCTCGATGTATCTTTCTTTCCGCCAACGTAATAGTCGGGACGCCCAGCGTCTTCGCACATTAGAATCGTGTTGGTTGTACCATCCACAATATCCGCCATTCTACTCGATTTTCGGTTTGCCGAGCCGAGGACTGGTTGCATTCCGCTTCCTCGAAGCTCGGGGCTCAGTGCGCTAAATAAATCATTTTGAGTCAAGGTAGATGCATAGCCAAAGAAGGTGATCGAACCTGGATTGATTGAACTGCAAGTTGCATAGTCGGTTGCGGCAAGGTCCTGAAACGGAAAGTTTGCTCCAAAACTAAATGATCCGGTGATCTTGCGTCCCGAGCCGCCTGGTGTAGAAGGGCAAATGAATCCAGGGATAACTGTTTTTAAGGCCAACTGATTGTTCGGCGTACCTGGAACCAACGCGGGAGAGGAGAACCAAGGGAATTTTTGGTCGTAACTGTTGTAAACGGCGGTTTGTTCCATGTACGGCAACAGATAGATGCTCCAGCAATGCACAATCGCAGGGTACGGCGCTCCGGGCTGACCCGTTCCGCCGGGCGGCAGTCCGATATCCACATATAGACTTGCTGGCAACCGCTTGAAGGCACTTTCGTGATTCAGCGAAGCCAGACAGATTTGCTTCATGTTGTTCGAGCAACTCATTCGCCTAGCTGCTTCGCGAGCGGCCTGGACAGCCGGCAGCAATAGTCCAACGAGAATTCCAATAATGGCAATGACAACCAAGAGCTCTACCAGAGTAAATGCACTCGGCTGACGGGCTGACCGACTTGTTTTCACTTTGCGACTCCAAGCAGAAAACGAATAATTGAGTCAGACAAATCTGACCACAGCGAGACGCGACTATTCTGGTGACTGCACTTTCTCGACTGAATTAAAACAGAGCATCCCATCCAAGTGTGAACGAATGATTAAGAGAGTAAGGTGGAGATGGTTAAGGTTTAGCTGGGGTGTATCTTCACCAATTCTTTGCTAGATCAGCTCGTGCATCGCGTGAACCAATCCGTATACTGTCACGATACATTGCCCACTCCCTATGAAAGGATAGCTTGAAATGTCGCATTGGTTTCGATCCATAGTCCACGGTTGCGCAGCAGTCTTATCGGGCTCTTGCCTTCTTGTGCCGATATGTCTTTCGCAGGACAAGAACGTACCTGCGCCTGGTGTCGCTTCACCGAGCACGACCACACAAAGCCGTTTTCCCGGCAAAACGGAAACCGGTTTTTTGCTACCCAACGGTTGGCATCTCACCCCCGCCGGCAAGCAAGTGGAAACGACCGACTTGCTCTTGAACATCTATCCTCTCGCGGACAATCGACGGGTCCTAGCCGCATGTAGCGGATTCAACCAACACTATCTCGCTATCATTGATCTGCAAGAACAGAAAATCATCTCGAAACAACCTGCGTATCAAAGTTGGTATGGCCTCGAAGTCAATGAAAAGCAACACAAAGTTTGGTGGTCCGGTGGCGGAGCGAGCATGCTACACACCTTCGATCTCGATGAAAAAGGGTTGACGCGGACGAGCGAATTGGAACCGGATGTTGCCACGCTATCACCGAAGGATTTGGCAGCGCTTCGGGCAAAACTCGTTAAAGAAAAGGGTTTTAAGAGTGGCATTTGCATTGACGAAAGTCGCGGCCTGCTCTACGAACTCAACATTAATGCAGGGCTTCTGATCGTAACCCCAACCGCAGGCGGAGACGCAAAGACTCTGGACATCGGTGGACGTCCATACGATATCAAATTAGGTGAGGGCAATCGGCTGCTGTATATCTCGGATTGGTCTGGCAGCCAAATTCTCGTTGTCGACCCAGATGATATGCTTGTGGTGTCCCGCATCGGGGTCGGTGTCCATCCAAACCAAATCGCCATCCATCCAGAAGATGGTAGAGTATTTGTGGCATGCGCATCAAGCAACGGCGTTTGGGTTATCGACGGCTTGCGCGGAATCGTGACGGAGACCATCTTGACGAGCCTTTTCCCAAAAGCACCGGAGGGGAGCACTCCAGATGCACTTGCAATTGCCCCAGATGGAGAAACCCTTTTCGTTGCCAATGCAGATAACAACTGTGTCGCTGTAATCGATATCGAAAACGTCAACCGAAGTGTCGTCAAGGGTTTCATTCCGACGGGCTGGTATCCAACTTCGATCGCCGTCACGCCTGACAACCAAAAGCTTTTGATCGGTGTTGGAAAAGGAAATCAATCGAAACCCAATCCCATCCCGAAAACCGAACGGCCTGATTCCGAATTGACAGAGACCGAAAAGGTAGTCAAAAGCTTTCTTCCGTATCCTTACATTGGCACGACGCTCAGCGGCGCACTTTCCATCGTCGACATGCCCAACGAGGATCAACTCAAAGAATATACGCAACAGGTATACAAGAACTGTCCGTACTCCGATGAACTGTTGACGGCAGCACCCTCGAGCCAACCGACCGCCATCCCAAATAAAATTGGCGATCCAAGCCCAATCAAGTATGTCATTTATGTCATCAAAGAGAACCGGACCTACGATCAAGTTCTCGGCGACTTAGCTACCGGTAACAATCCGAAAGGCAACGGCGATCCATCGCTGTGCATGTTCCCTCGCAAGATCACTCCCAATCAACACAAGTTCGCTGAGCAGTTTGTGCTCCTCGACAACATGTATTGCAATGGACAAGTAAGCCGAGATGGGCATCCATGGAGCACGATGGCTTATAACACCGACTATATCGCGCGCGATTGGCACTTGACCTATTCGCGACGTCTTGGAGTCGAGGATGACGAGGAAGGAGACTTGTCCAACGCCCCCTCCGGTTATATCTGGGATGCCTGCTTGCGTGCAGGCGTCAGCTATCGCAGCTACAAAGAATACGGTTCGCGTGTATCGGATGGATCGGGAGGTTTCAAGATGGAGGGCCGCGTGCCGGGATTGGTGGGTCACATGTGCCCTAAATTTGGCGTCAATCGAGCGGGTGGACGCGAACGCGACCATGAACTTGTTGATATTATGCTAGAGGAATACAGAGAATTCGTTGCCAAGGGGAACATGCCTCGGCTGATCATTATGAGCCTTGGCGAAAACCATACGGACGGAACGAGGCCCGGAGCGTTTACTCCTGAGGCATGCGTTGCCAGCAACGATTTGGCGGTGGGCAAATTGGTTGAGGCGGTCAGCAACGGCCCACTTTGGGGCGAAACCGCTATTTTCATGATCGAAGACGATGCTCAGAATGGCCCGGATCACGTAGACGCGCACAGGACAACAAGTTTTGTGCTTAGCCCTTGGGTCAAACGTCAAACGATTGACAGTACCCAGTACAGCACGGTCAGCATGATACGAACGATGGAATTGATCTTGGGACTCCCACCCTTGTCTCAATACGATGCGGCCGCACGCCCCATGTTTGGTTGCTTCACGAACAAACCCGATTTGACACCTTACAAATGCGAAGCGGCTCAGATCGATCTTGACACGCAAAACACGGCGGTTGCCTACGGTGCCGATCGATCGATGAAGATGGATTTCAGCGAGTACGATCGTATCGATGACTTTGAGTTGAACGAGATTCTATGGCGGGCGGTCATGGGCAAAGATGCGCCGCTACCACCGGCCGTTCGAAGAGCGATTGCTTTCCGATCCACCAAGTTGGAAACATCCAACTAGAGCATGATCTAGCCTTCGTTTTTTGGGTACGCTCTTCGTTGTGCGACGCTCCGCGTCGCACAAATCACGATGGGTGGAGCGTCGCGCAACCGAGTCCACTTTTCAAATTTTTGCTTCGTTGCGGTCGCGTCAAACGATAGAATGGAAAGGGTTCACCGGTAGAACGAGCATCGCTTTTTTAGGAGAAATGTTTTTTCGTGAAGAGCCCCTTTCCTGGCATGGACCCGTTTTTAGAACGCCATTGGCAAGACGTTCACTCGACCTTCATGGTATTTGCCAAACAACAATTGAACCGTCAGTTGCCGAGTCAACTCATCGCCCGTGTCGAAGAAAGTTTGGCCGTGGAGACCGATGACGGTCGAGTGCGAGTCGTCTATCCGGATGTCAGCATTGCGGTTCAGTCAGCGCGGTCGGTCGTTTTCGAACCAGAACCATCCAATGTTGCGGTGGCGGATCCATTCGAAGTTGTTCTACCTCAAACAGCACCACCACAGCGCCATTTGGAGATCGTCGATGCAAGTAGCGGCAACCGGATTGTTACGGTGATCGAACTGCTAAGTCCCGTCAACAAAACCATGCCAGCCGGGCGAGCCGCATACCGCAAGAAACAGACGGAGTACATCCAGGGGATGGTGAACTTGGTGGAGATCGACTTGCTGCGATGCGGTGAGTTTGTGTTGGCCATGCCTGAAGAAGATTGGCCAAAGGAACACCAAGCACCCTACAAAATTTGCATTCGCCGTGTCGAACGTCCTTGGGTGGCAGCGGGAATTGGAATTCAGTTGCAGGAGAAGTTACCGAACATAGCGATTCCCCTACGCTCGCAAGATCGCGACGTTGTTTTGGAATTGCAGCCGATCATCGACGACTGCTACCGAGACGGACGCTACTACACGATTGACTATGAACAGCCATTGAGCCCCGCGTTGTCTTCAACCGATTCCAATTGCGCGAAGTCAATTATTCAACACCACCGCAATGCATTGGTCCGCTAGCTTGCGAATGAACAAAACCTCGGCCGGTGGTTTGGCACAGTCGAACTTTTAATGAATTGCGATTAGAATACAATTCGAGAAAGAGATTCACCCAATTTTGGAGTCTTTCATGGAATGTAGGGATTCGCGGCGGTTTGAAGGTCGGCTATTGCCGTCGCTATTAGCGTTTTTGTGGATGGCCATGATCGTTCGGCCGGAATGTGTTGCGGCATCGGAACCTGAAGCGCTTAGTTTCAATATCCATGTGCGGCCGATTCTGTCCGACAAATGTTTTGCCTGTCACGGATTCGATTCCAAGAAACGGCAAGCGGAATTGCGACTCGATACTTCGCAAGGGAGCCGCGAGAATCACAATGGCAGGGCCGCCATTGTGGGAAAAGATCTTGCGGCTAGCGAAATGTGGCGGCGAATCACAACCACAGACGAAACGGAACTGATGCCCCCCGCTGAGAGCCACAAAACACTGTCGGCCAAAGAAAAGGAAATCATTCGCCTTTGGATCGAACAAGGTGCGAACTACCAAAAACATTGGGCATTCGAAGACCTCGCGAAGTCGGAGCTTCCGCTTAATGAAACGGCCTCGCATCCGATCGACGCGTTCATCGCCTCGCGATTAGCCGAGCATTCCTTGAAGCTCGCTCCCGAAGCCGAAAGAGAAACACTGATTCGCCGGGTTGCGTTCACACTTACAGGCTTGCCACCCACGGTCGAGGAAGTCGATTTGTTTTTGGAGGATACGTCTGCGGATGCCTATGAAAAAATGGTCGACCGCTACCTTGCGAGCCAACGCTTTGGCGAAGAGATGGCCCGCCACTGGCTCGACGTCGCCCGCTATGCGGACACGCATGGAATGCATCTGGATAATGAGCGACAGACGTGGGCTTATCGCGACTGGGTCATTTCGGCTTTCAATCGCAATCTTCCTTTCGACCGGTTTACGATCGAACAATTGGCTGGTGATTTGTTGCCTGAGCCCACGACCGATCAGATCGTGGCGACGGGATTCAACCGATGCAACGTAACGACTAGCGAAGGAGGATCCATCGACGACGAATTGATCTACCGTTATGCAGTCGATCGCGCAAGCACAACCATGCAGACTTGGTTAGGACTGACCGGCGGCTGCGCTGTTTGTCATGACCACAAGTTTGATCCAATCACTCAAAAAGAATTCTATCAGTTCTACGCGTTCTTTCATTCTGCCGCCGATCCGGCCATGGATGGCAACGCGTTGTTGACTCAACCCGTATTGAAACTGCAGACCGAGGAATTTCGCGAACAACTCAAAGCGATGGACTCCGACATTGCTGTAAAACAACAACAGATCGCAGCGGAAGTCACGAAAGTCAATTACGTCGATCCGGCGAACATTGCCCCACCACCGCTGATTTCCACGACAGAAACGGTTTGGATGGAAGATGATTTTCCACCGAGCGGCAAGGTCCAAGCCTCACCTGGAGCGCCGACGCAATTCGTGGCAGCCAGCGAAGGCAATCAAGTTCTCAGTGGTCAGCGTTCTTTGAAACGAACCGACAAGGGGCTTGCACAGGATGTTTGGGATCAAGCTACGATACCGCTATCCATCCCGGCCGAGTCGAATATTTTTGCTAACGTTTGGCTTGATCCAGCCAATCCGCCTCGATCGATCATGTTGCAGTTCTTTAAAGGAGGATGGAACCATCGCGCGGTCTGGGGCGATTACAACGCCATCGAGTGGGGGGCTGTTAATACGAACGAAAGAGTCCACATGGGCGAGCTGCCAGCCCTCGGACAATGGGTCCGATTGGAATTCGCCGTCGAGAAAATTGGATTGGCGACGGGTGATGCACTAACGGGTTTCGCACTGACTCAGTTTGGTGGTACTGTATTTTGGGATCGTGTGGGCTTGATGGGTTTGATCGATCCAACTCGCGATCCGACTCAGTCGTTCCTTGCATGGTGGAAACAAGCGGCAGGCAAGGATACGCTGGGACTGCCCGCCGATTTGCAACCGATCGCGAAAGGTGGCCCCGATGCCCATCTTGAAAAAACGCCGGCTGCCGAATTGGTAACACGTCTTCGAGTCTACTATCTTCAAGAGGTTTGTTCCACGACGAAGCCGATGTTTGCTGGCCTGATCGCCGAACTCAGACGTCTTCAAGAAAAACGTAAGGCACTGGACGACTCGATCCCAAGCACTTTTGTGTTCAAAGATCTGTCCATGCCTCGTCCAAGTTTTGTGATGATGCGCGGCGCGTACGACAGACCAGGCGATAAAGTCGAACCCTCGGTTCCTGCAATATTGCCGCCACTTACGAAAGCCGCCCCCGACGCCAGGGCCACTCGATTGGATTTGGCCAAGTGGTTGGTCGCAAAGGAAAATCCGTTGACATCGCGAGTGACCGTCAATCGATTTTGGCAGCAGTTCTTCGGAGTTGGTCTAGTCAAAACGAGTTACGATTTTGGAACGCAAGGAGATATGCCCAGTCACCCTGAATTGTTGGATTGGCTTGCATCGCATTTCCAGCAATCCGACTGGAATGTTAAGGATCTTGTGCGTCAGATGGTCTGCTCGAAGACATTTCGTCAGCATTCGCAGATTACCCCCGAGCTGCATCGGCTCGATCCTGAAAATCGGCTTTATGCTCGGGCCCCTAGATTTCGATTGGATGCAGAACAGATTCGCGACAATGCGCTTTTCACCAGCGGCCTAATCAATTTGCAAATGGGAGGAAAAGGGGTCAAGCCTTATCAGCCCGACAACATTTGGGAGCCGGTCGCCTTCGGTGGTTCGAACACACAAAATTATCGTCGCGACAATGGGCCTGCTCTTTATCGCCGCAGCATCTATAACTTCATGAAACGTACAGCACCACCACCATTCATGGTCAACTTTGACGCGCCTAATCGCGAACAGTTTTGTACGAAGCGAGAGAAGAGCAATACACCGTTGCAGGCCTTGCAACTTATGAACGACGTCCAGCATATCGAAGCGGCAAGAGCGATGGCGCAGCGAATGTTGGAGCAAGGGGGGCAGACGTTCGAGGATCGAATTGCCTACGCTTATCGGACTGTTCTCTCGCGCCAACCGACGGGACGCGAAGTGCATGTGCTGGAAAAACAATTGACTGCGAATATGCAACATTACCAGCGCGACGTTGAGTTGGCCAAAAAATTAATCGCTCTGGGCGAGAGTCGGGCCAGCGACAAAGTCGATCCGAGTGAACTGGCTGCATATACATTGATTGCCAATACGCTTTTGAACCTTGACGAAACCGTTACGAGGAATTGATCATGCATCCCTGGATCGAAAATCAAGTTCAACAGACGCGGCGGCAGTTCTTTGGCGACCAAGGATTGCGACTCGGGGGTATGGCACTCGCCTCCATGGCCGGCGAAACGCTGTTGGGTAATTCGGCGAGTGGCTCGATGGCAACCGAACGCGTCCACATGCCATTGCCTGGCCTCCCACACTTTGCCCCGAAAGCCAAGGCGATCATCTATGTGCACTTCAACGGTGGTCCGCCACAACATGACACCTGGGACTACAAACCCCAGTTGGTGGACTACTTCGACAAGGACCTGCCCGAGTCAGTGCGAGGAGGGCAGCGATTGTCGACGATGACCAGTGGGCAAACGCGTTTTCCGGTGGCTCCAACGAAATTCAAATTCCAGCAAGTGGGAGAATCTGGAATTTGGGCCAATACGGAATTGATGCCATACACAGCAAAAATTGTTGATGATTTTACGCTGATTCGATCGGTGCAGACCAACGCCATCAATCACGACCCTGCCTGTACCTATGTGATGACCGGCTCGGAAGTTCCGGGAAAAGCCAGTTTCGGTTCGTGGCTGGCATATGGACTAGGGAGCGACAACAATGATCTACCTGCGTTCATTGTTTTTACTCCGCGATTTCCTTCGGATAGCAACGCGCAAGCCTTATACAATCGAATGTGGGGCAGTGGATTCTTGCCGACGCGATTCAATGGTGTCGCGTTGCGAGGTAGCGGCGATCCGGTGTTGTACTTGCGGAATCCGGAAGGTGTGCTCAGCGAGGATCGACGAGCCATGTTGGATGCGCTCAATGAGTTAAATCGACAGGGCTTGGAACGATTTGGCGACCCGGAAACGGAAACGCGGATTTCTCAATATGAAATGGCTTTCCGGATGCAGAGCAGCGTTCCCGAACTGACCGATATCAGCCAAGAGTCTGCTGCCGCCTTGGAATTGTATGGCCCCGATGCCAAGGTTCCGGGCACGTTTGCGCACAGCGCTTTGCTGGCGCGGCGATTAGTAGAACGTGGCGTGAGAATGGTGCAGATTCTTCACCGAGGCTGGGACACTCACGGCAACTTGCCGCGTCAGTTAACCAACCAATGCCGCGATACCGACCAAGCGACTGCCGCCTTGGTGCTTGATCTCAAGCAGCGTGGAATGCTCGACGAAACTCTCGTCGTGTGCGGTGGCGAGTTCGGTCGTACAGTCTATTCACAAGGAACATTGACCAAAGACGACTATGGGCGCGACCATCATCCTCGCAACTTTTGTGTTTGGTTGGCTGGCGGTGGTATCAAGCGAGGCTACGTTCACGGCGAGACCGATGATTTTAGCTACAACGTGGTTCGTGATCCGGTGAACGTCAATGATTTGAATGCCACGATTTTGCATTGCATGGGGATCGACCATTCGCGATTCACATTCAAATTCCAAGGACTCGATCAAAAGCTGACCGGTGTTGAACAACCGCGAATCGTGTCGGAAATACTCAGCTAATGCGACCGCCCGACGCCAGCCGCCTCTCATTGAGTGCAAAAAACGGATTGCATTGCACGTTGCCGGCAGAATTTCAGATTCTGTGTGGAATAAACTCAACTCATTCGTACAGTCCGCGAAAAAAGAGGACCGCTCGGCACGTCTGACCTACGGTAGGTCGTAGCTACCGGGTGCGACCATTGAATTTAGAGGCTCAAGAACAAATAGTGCTGCTCGACTTCTTTCTTGGTCGGAATGTCGAGCCGTTTGTCTGTGAGCATAGCCCGAACTTCATCGACATACTCGAACTGACATCGTTCCAACCCTGAGACCGAATACAGTTCGAAAAAGAAGTCAAAACGGTTTCCGATAGTTGATAGTCCATCGGAAGATTCTTTGTCGAGGCGATCGTATTGGGCTTGGACCATTCGCTCGCAGTTCTTGATGTCGAGGCCGATCTCTTGACGGATTTGATCCCGCACTTCGTTTTCGCTTGGCAAGGTCGGTTGCTCGAACTGTGCAACCCAAGTTCGGCGGCGTTGCAGGACGCGTTTGATGATTTTAACAAGTCTCGGGTCGGTGCTGATCGCGACATGGTCAAACTCATGTTGGATTAATTTCGACTTCCAGGGTTCTGTCGGGTTATAGGTCGACGGGATACAAATGGTGTGCTCCAATCGAATCTTGGGTTGGTCCATCCAAGCTATGATTCTGGCTTTCCATACGCCGTTTTTAGGTTTAGCGTCAATCCATTCGTATTTAAATTTTGAGTCGAAATCGGCCACGAATTGGAATAGCGTCAAAGCGGATTTCCCTGCGAGTCGGATCCGTTCATCATCGACCTTAACCTGCACGTTTCCGCGATCGATCAGTCGAACAAATTCGCCAGGGGCTTGAGCCAACCAAGGATGAATTTTCGGCGATTGGGCCCGACCCATTTGCATGTGGCAAGTGATAACAACGATACAAGTGACGATCCAACGGCTTATTGGGTTTAGGGAACGCACGGGTTGCCAGTTGAGTTTCAATTCGGATCGGGTTGGATCGTGAGGGGGAATGAACAGTCAGTATACCCGCCATTAGTCCTGCCCCCAGGACCGCCAGGATGGTTCGTAACGGAACAAAACCCTGCCGTTGAAATCTCGTTTAACGCGAAAATACCGCGCTTTGTCGAATCGACTGTTCCGTTGAGTTCGATGAGGGTAACTTTGCCGCCTGTTTATTTTTACAGCTTGAGTATTTCTCAACTATAGCATTTAATGGTTGAGGGAGGGGGTTCTGATCTTGCCTAGTAGGCAATTTTTTTGTTTCGGGCCGATGGCAATCTCCCAACCAAAGAGCGGTTGCTTTCGCCGTTTCGACGCCCAAGCCTCCGTTTCACGGATTTTAAAAAGCAGCGTTTCTGTTGCTCTTTCGCATGACAACCAGCGCTTAAGTGCGGTTCTTGGGTCTCTCTATTTGGAAATCGCTTTCCGACAACTCACGGGCCATTTGCTTTCGACGCCGCTCCTGATTATTCCTTCATCGCACAGCACGATTATCCGCAATGACAAATCAACGAAACCATCGTAAAAGCAACAAACAGAGCTCTCGATCCGACCGCAACCAAGTCAAGTTACATCGGATCTACAATAGGATGCGAGAAGCGACTCAGAATACGGCAGCGCGGTTCCAAGCTCGGTTGGGTTGGTGGCAGCGAACATTTCGAATTCCGACAGTTTTGAACTCGAGCGCTTTTTCGAAAGCCAGTAGCCTGTGGTTGGCGTTGATGGCCTTGGTCGGGATGCAGCACAAGTCGCCCGCCATGCGATTGAAAAAGCGATCAACCGACATTCACCAGAGCAAGAAGTATCGGGACGTCAATCGTTCCTTACTCAGACGCCTAATACACGAACCACTCGAAGATAGGCAATTATTGGCAACGGATGTTTCCGTGGTGTCCGGTAACTTGGTGGTCAATGGAGACGACGCGGTCAATTCGTGGGCGTTTGTGACAAATGGTGGTAATCTCACAGTGACTTCGTCAAGTGGCGACATTATAACGTCGAGCGTCAGCGGCAGCGGCGGAAGCGGAACAGAATCAGTCACCTTCCCGCTATCTGCTTTCACTGGCACGCTTGGCGTCAACGGTTTGGGAGGCGATGATACGATCCAAGTCAACGGGCTGACACTTTCGGGCAATCAAAGCCTTTCCATCGACGGTGGCAGCGGGGCAGACGCTGTCACGTTTCAAATAGCCCCTACTTTGTTGTCCGGGGTAGGAGTGATTAGTATCTCTGCCGAGACAATGATAACTACGGTCGGCGGAAAATTGACCACAGGCATAGGACTGATCACGCTCTCGGTCGACGAAGTCGATATTCAAGGCGAGATCGCGAGCAACACTACGGTCGCCATCGCCCCTGCACAACTCAATCGCCCGATCAACCTTGGTATCAACACGGTTGGCAGTCTCGGTTTGACCGACGCTGAACTAGACCTTGTCACTGCGGGCACGATTCAGATCGGCGATGGCAACACTGGCGTGATCACGGTCAGCGGTGCGATTACGCGACCGATCTCGACCGCAATGAATTTAACCAATAATGCTGCCATCCATTTCAGCAGCGGATCGATCAACACATTAGGCGGCAATTTAATTTTCAGCACGCCCACCGGCATCAGCCCAGCCTCGAGCGGCGTGGAGATCAATACCGGGGCCAGCAATCAAGTGCAGCTTAGCCGTAACTTGACCATCAACATCAGCGGCACTGTGGTCGATTCCGGTTACAACCAATTCAATGTTGTTGGTGCGGTGAACATAAATGATGCGCACTTGATCACTGTGGGAACGCACATCCCGGTTGCCGGCCAAGCATTTACGGTCATTGAAAACGATGGCTCGGAAGCCATCATTGGCACGTTTCATAACTTGCCGCAGGGGGCGACCATCGGCAACTTTTTGAATTCCGGACTGCCCGCAACCATTAGTTACACGGGCGGCAGCGGTAATGATGTCGTGCTGACCGTGGGGACGATCGCGCCGGCCAATATCTACACTGTAGACAACTTGGTCGACGAAAATGACGGCGTTTACACAGCTGGGCGGCTGTCGTTGCGAGAAGCAATCCTGCTTGCGAATGCTTCGTCTGGGGCGGACTTGATCAAATTTAACACGTCGTTCGCCAACGGGCCTGGATTGTTGACCATCCAATTGGTTAACGCGTTGCCGGCGATTACCGGGACGGTCATCATCGACGGTACATCGCAGCCTGGTTACCAAGGGACGCCGTTGATTAACATCCACGGCAACTCGCTTGCACA
>CAMBSL010000149.1 GCA_945870455.1 Pirellula staleyi DSM 6068
AATCGAGATGCGGTGGGGAGTACCGTTTGGGTGACTACCGCGTCTGGCAAGAAGCAAGTGCAGGCTGCGATCGCGGGCAGAGGTTACGAAAGCCACTACGGAAGTCGTCTCTACTTTGGGAGCGGCGAAGATAAGATGGCGACCATTGAAGTGAAGTGGCCAAGCGGAGTTGTAGAGTCATTCCCTCGTCAAGGCGCTTTGATGGTTCTGATCGAAGGCCAAAGTTCCCGCTGAACGAGGATTCATGCCAACATGCTGCACGCCGAATCAGACGGCGTGAAGCATGGTATCGCTTTCATCGAACTTCTTAGTCAAACGGCAGGCTGAAACCCAACAGTCGAGCCTGAGTCGCTGCCGATCCGTGCTGCAAGAAATCGGCTAGCGCCTCAGGCTCAAATTTACAAATTAAGTACTTTGAAAGCTGCTGATCGCCTTAGCACTACTTTGGTTTGAACTTACTATCCAAGGCAAAGTCAAAGGTGTTTGATCCGCTTTTGACTGTTGCTGTTAGTCCGGAGGTTTTCGGGTTTTGGTACGCTGGGGGCAGCTTGGCTGTTGGCCCAGTGGCTTTCTGACGCGATTCCTTATCGTCCATCAACTTGGCGCTAACACCCTCGCCGGACATCTGCGACAGGTCAGGTCCAGTGGACTTGTACCATAGAACCGCAACCTCATACGAGCCAACCTCTGTGCCCGACCCAGCAACAGCATCAGAACGAGTATCCGTCAAGGTATAGACGCCATTGTCATCGGTCTTGCCAGTTGCTCCGTGTCCTTTTGCATCCGTCGGGCTGAACGAAACTGTAGCGCCGGGTATGGGGGTTCCATCAAGAGTTACTTTGCCAGTTACTTTCTGGACATTGAGTCCGCTCCCACATCCTACGAGGAGAGCAAGTGCCAAACTGCAAAGAGTGATTCGAAAAATCATGATCTCACGCATTCTATTTTAGATCGGGTAATTAGATAGAAAAGAAGGCCGAACACATGTTCGGCCTTCACGAAATTCAAAGGAATAGGTCAAGGCCTACTTATTCTTGGGCAACCACCGTTTCACCACCGATTGAGGATCCCATTGCTCCCCAAACACCCCACAATGACGGCCCAAGATAGTTCCGAGAGTTGTTGTTCGGGGTAGGATGGGTTGCATTTAGATTGCCGCACTCGATCGACGAGCTGACAAATCGGATAGAACCGTCGCACATGGCAACATTTACGCCACCCGTGTGCCGACTACTTGCCGCTGGCTGCGCATTGTATTCTGCGTTGTCGTTGGCACAGGTTGGTGAGTTAGGTGGCAGGATCGTGAAGAATCCATTGAACGCGTTGAGCGAATCTCCCCAACGACGTCCTTTGCCCCAGCCCGTATTGCCGTAGCTATTCTGAAGACGACCAATCAGAGTTCCATTCGGCCCCTTAGACGCTAGGCAAAGCGAAGGCGTAAACGCTCCACCGACGGGTCCGATCGCATCCAGAACTGTACCTTCGAGAATCAAGTCTTGTCCGGATATGCCGTTTGTGCGTCCAATCACTTGTTCAGACAACATGACCGTGTTTGACGAACCGTCCTTAATCGTCGAAAAGTTTGCCTTGCCTCGTTCGCCGTTGGAAAACACACCGCGCCACTCCCAGTCGCCCGAGTTCATGTAAACATCACCCTTGTTGGCGACGTAGTTTGTCGGCAAACAATCGTCTGGATTGAGCTGGATGGAGTCCGAAGGGCATCGGAACGTTGCAACGTTCTTCGACCAAGGGCTAATGTTCTGAGCACCGGTCGGTCCGTTGGGTCCAAAATTCCATGGTCGACCGCCCGCGAGCGTGTACGGAGTAATGGAGTTGTAGAGAGCCGTCTGCTCAATGTACGGTAAAAGCGTTGTCAAGTAACCCAAACGCTCGAAAGAGTTTGTGTTAGTTCCAACCGTCAACGCCGTTCTCCAACGAGGATCGTGCGAAGCAGGCGTAAATATTTTGAATGCATCGTGGTGATTGTGCTGAGCCAATGCCAAGTTTTTCAAATTGTTCGTGCACTGCATGCGTCGAGCCGCTTCGCGAGCAGCTTGAACGGCAGGAAGCAACAAACCTACTAAAATTCCGATGATCGCAATCACAACCAGCAATTCGACAAGCGTAAACGCCGACTTCTTCAGTCGTTTTTTCATGAACACACCTCTAAAAAAAGAAAAAAGGATTTGTCGCCCTTAAATAGGTATCAAGGGATACGACTCTGCTGATTGTATCGTTCAAATTCCGTGAATTCAAGACACTATTGTGTGAATATGGGTTTCCGTCTCGAATAGACCCGTATTGAGGGTGCATAATCCGCCGCCAGTGAGAAGTTAACCCAGGCGGAACCCCTGGAATGGAGGATTCAACGGCCCCAGCCCTTTCATTTTGATTGTAGTTCTTTTCTGCAAGCACTCAGCCTCAGCAGTATTATGGCGAGCGGCAGCACAAAAATACCGTAGGATGGGACCATCGTCCCGTCCGTTTATTGGTTCGGGACAATGGTCCCAAACTACAACTGGTAGTTTTCATCCTGCCACTTGCCTAACTGCAATTTTGGCTGAAGGATCCGTGCGCTCTATCGCGGCGATCCCGCTCGAACTTGCACGATTTTCAACAACTGGTCCGCATTGACTTCTTCAACTACTTGCACTTGTCCATCGGACCATCGAATGGTTATTTTTTCGATTGTGCTTGCATCCCCCAAACCAAAGTGCAGTCTCTGCCCAAAACTGCTTTGGTAACCACGCCCAGCGTAGACCTCGCTTACAAACGTATTTCCGCCAGCTTGAACACGGACCTTTGCACCGGTTCCATCGCGTGTCGCGGATTTACCCAAAAGCTCCAGTTGAAGCCAATGATGCGTGTTGGTCGATTCGTTTCGAATCACGGTCGGTTGGGCGAGCGAATTGAGAACAACCAAGTCGACGTTGCCATCGTTATCGAGATCGTCGGCAATTAATCCACGACTGCTTTCGACAGGTTCCAAACCGCTACCCACTTGTTTTGATAAATCCGCAAATCGTCCATTTCCAAGATTTCGCAGGAATGAATTGCGGACTTTCCATGCTGTCGTGGGTGCCCACTTGTTTACATTGGGGTCGGTGTGCCCATTGGCGATAAACAGATCTTGGTAACCGTCGTTTTCGGCATCGAAGAAAGCAACACCCCAATTGGCGTGCGGAAACATTCCGGCGCCGGCATTGCTCGCAAGGGTTACGTCTTCGAAATTGCCCGCGCCGTCGTTTTTGTAGAGAACAGGAAAGTCGTTGCTAAAAGTGGATGTGTAGACATCCATAAAACCATCGTTGTTGTAGTCTCCACAGTCTACCCCCATGTTTCCGTTGCGCTTCGCCCCGCGCGAAAAGGCAATCCCTCGTTGTATGCCGACCTCGGTAAACTGCCCCTTGCCATTGTTCTCCCACAACAAATTCCGTTCAACATCGTTCACCACCAGCACGTCTGGGTCGCCATCGTCATCAAAGTCGGTCGATATAACTCCCATCGATGGAGTTGCGATTTGCGAAACGCCCGAAGCTTCGCTTTGGTCTTCGAATGTTCCATCCCCTCGGTTTCGAAAATAAAAATCCCTCTCCGGTTCGAAATCAAGAGGCCCTGGGTAGCTAGGGAATCCGTCCGTTGTGCGTTTGACGTTCTTTTCGATCGGAGACTTCACGTAGTTCCCAACAACCAAATCCAAGAAGCCGTCCTGATCGGCGTCGAGGAAACATGAACCGGCCCCAAGTCTATCTCCACATCCCACTCCAGCGGTCTCCGTCACGTCCGAAAACGTTCCGTCGCCGTTGTTCCGATATAGTTTCTTGGGGCCGAAATTGTTGACAAAAATGTCGGGAAAGCCATCGCTGTCAAAGTCGGCGGCGACAACGCCGACGCTGAAACTGGCATCATCGGCATGACTCTGTCGCGTTGCATTCGCGAACCGCATGTTGCCGAGATTTCGGTACAGAGCATTCGGTGGAGAACCGCCCCCATCGAACGGTATCTTCGTTCCTTTCAGGAAATAGAGGTCGATTAGTCCATCCCTATCGTAGTCAAAGCTTGCCATGCCTGATGCAACTTCTTCTGCGATATACATGCCACCTTGCCCATCATAGAAATGAACAAAGTCAATGTTGGAATTCGCGGTTACGTCTGTCAATCGGATTCCTGAGGCAGTTGGAACAGAACTTGCCTGCGCCTGCTTCCCCGCCTGCTTCCCCGACCGCGTCTCGGTCGCAGTACCGTTTGCTTGCGACGGCAAATTGGTTCGCCTCTCGTTGTCGCGATCACAGGCTGGCAGTGCAAACAATACTGGCAGTGCAAACAATAGCAGACTGGCTATCGATTGGAGCCTGCAATTCAGTGGGTTCCAACGCAGAGCTTTGGAGCCAGTAGGTGGCGATCGGCGAGCAATGTCAAAAAATGAAGTCACTTTGCACCGTCACTGAGGCTGTTCCAAGCTCTTCGGAATTCTGAGTTGGTAGGTTGTAGTTCCATGGCCTTCCATAAGGATTCTTTTGCGAGATCGGGTTTTCCTGCATTGTAATAGGCCGTCCCCAAAATGTAATAATTCTCGGCCGTCGATGACAGTTCAACTGCCTTGCGTGCACTCGCGACGGACCCTTGCGGATCGCGATCTGCTGGCATTTGAGTTTGGGAAAGGAAGGAATATCCATCTGCATTTTTTGGATCCAGGGCAATAACGCGCCGAAGGGCTTCGTCAGCCACATCCAATCGACGGGATTTCAGCGAATAGATGCCAAGATCCAACCACATTGCCGCATTTTCAGGGAATTCATTGCTGCGAGCTCTTAGAATTTGAATCCCTTTGTCGGGATTCGAAACCCCAGCATATAAGGTTGCCAATTGAGCGGGAATGTCGTTCGAAAGGGGAAGCGATTGAGTGGCTTTCTCAAGTAGCGAGATTGCAGCAGGGACTTCCTTGGCTTTCGTAAGGAGCTTTGCTGCCGTCTGGTATGTGAAAACCAGGAGATCTTGCATCTTTTTCGCGTCCAAGTCCATGCTGTTTCGATTCGGATCAACACGCGGCGTGGTAGCGTCCAACGTTTCAAGTCGCGCTGCGAATTCATTTGATTTGGTTTTATCACCCAACTTCATGTGCGAGCTCAGCAACCCGTAAAGACCTTCTCGCGAGTTCGCATCATACTCCAAGGCTTTTGTGAAAGCTCGGACGGCCTCCTGCAATCGATTCGTCTGCATATAAGCAGTTCCGAGCTTGTTCCAAAACTCAGCGGCACCTGGGACCTTGGAAACCAGCAATTCAAGCGGCTTTGTAGCTTCTCCCGCCTTGCCTTGCGCCAGTTGAGATTCTGCCAATGCAGCATACGCATCCAGGTTTTTTGGGTCCTTGGCCAAACACGATTGGAAAAGCCGCTCCGCTTCGTCATGGTTGCCCAATTTCAATTCAAACTGCCCTAAGTCAAAATAGGCTTCCGCAAAATTAGGATCGATTTTGAGGACAAGGTTCAGCAGATCGCGAGCCACTGTTTCATTGCCAGCCCGTCGGTGAAGTTTCGCAAGCAAGCAGACTCCACCTAGGTTTTTTGGGTGCGTCTGCACCAAATCTTCGGCCACATCAAACGCTTCGTCGAGCCAAGCGATAACCTTGGAATTCATTTCGCCGCCAGTTTCGGACCTCTCCGCAGGCTTTCGAGGCGGAATGCGAAATTCGACCTCCGTTGGGAAACCGTTCGATTGACTTTGAGCAGAAGTCGTGGATGATTTTGAAGTCCACTTCGTAGCGGTCACAAGAATGGCACATGCACCGAGTGAAAGGAGAACGAGAGATACGACAACAGACGGTTTGTTCACGCTCGCAAATCCCTCTAAAACGACTCGTTGGCACTTGGGAAAATCCCTTTTTGAACATCGTCACGAAATCGAGTGACCGCTTGTTCCGCCGCGTTCTTTAAATCGGCGTATTGGCGAACAAATTTCGGGATGTAACCGCTGTTCCAGCCAAGCATGTCGTTCGTTACCAGCACTTGCCCATCGCAAAATGGCCCTGCCCCAATCCCGATGGTGGGTACACTCAGCATCTCGGTGGCCTGCTTTGCAAGTTCGGGCGGGACACATTCGATCAAAATGCAAAATGCGCCTGCTTCTTGGGCTGCTTTCGCGTCGGTCATCAAGTGGTCTGCATCGCGTTGCACACGGTAGCCGCCCAGAGCGTGTACACTTTGTGGCCGCAACCCGATGTGAGCGATGGTAGGGATACCTGCGTCAACCATTGCCCGAATCGCGCTGGCTTGCTGATGCCCACCTTCCATCTTGACCGCCTGGCACTGCGTTCGCTTCATGATCGTTGCAGCAGATTCGACGGTGTGCGCAATGCTCAACTGCCCGACAGGGAATGGCAAGTCGACGATGACCATGGCGTGCGCGGTTGCCCTAGCAACGATTTCGCCGTGATAGATCATTTCGTCGAGCGTTACTGGAATGGTCGTCGTTTTGCCTTGAACCACCATGCCAAGTGAGTCCCCCACTAGAATGCAATCGACATTTGCGGCGTCAAGCATCTTGGCGGTAGGATAATCGTATGCGGTCAGCATCGATATCTTCGCCCCTTTTTTCTTCATCGATTGAAGGGTCTTGACGGTAACGCGATCATTCATGGGCCGGTCAGGTTTGTTCGGAGGGATGCTAGGACAAAATCATCAACTGAGTACTTCGCCAAAGAACCTAAGCCAGTTCCCATGAAAGAAGGACTCGATGTCCGCTTTCGGAAATCCTCGGCGTTGCATGATGGCGGTCAAGCTTTGCAGGTCACGGTACCGATTCAAATCAGCCGGTGTTTGCTCATTCCCATATCCGCCATCCAAGTCGGTACCGATGCCAACATGCCGAATGGAACCTGATAATTGACACACGTGATCGATCTGATCGACGGCGCGTTCGAGCGTTGCGGTCGGCTTGGTCTTGCCGCGTACGAATCCATCCTGCAACATGATGACATCCATCGAAACGCCGAGTACTCCGTCTCGCTCGATCACAAACTGAATCTGATCATCGCTGAACTGGCGTTGCCAATTGCAAATGGCTCTCGCGTTTTGATGACTCGCGTGAACCCGTCCTGGAAAGTGCTTTGCAACTTGCCAAAAAGAGACGTCCGAAAGGTGCGTCATGTCGATTGTGATGGCCAATTCCTGGCAATACTTAAGCAATTCGATGGCATCGAGCGACAAACCGACTTCGCTCCGCGTTCCGCCTCCATAGCGATTGGTTCCGTAATGCGTCAACCCGAGCGCTCGCAGACCTGCCTCATGAAACTCAAAAATTGTTTTCGGTTGGAGGATCGGATCGGCACCCTCCATCGTCAGGATAAAACCCAGTGGAGTTGTTTTTGGTTCGACTCGATAGGCTTCGAAATGCGATTTCAATTCCGCTGCGGTGCGAAGCATTCGCATGGTACCGTCAGCCTCCAGGGCTCGGTAATACGCGAGGTGCGCATGCGCCATTGCGTAGCACGCGTGCGGGCTGGTCCAGCCAAACGAATGATTGATCGGTTGCTCCTGTCTTGCAAGCAACGTTGTGAGGCATACGGCAAGTTCCGAGACCCTGAGTTCCGGGAAACTCAGGGTGTTCGTCTGCCGCCCTTTTTCCTCCATTTCAAGCGTTGTTTCTTGAGCCCGAATGTCATCCACCGATTGGCGGAGATCGCGATTCCAATCGACACCATTTAGCGCCAGATCTAGGTGTGAATCGAAAATTAGCATATCTATTGCCCCAATAGCTCTTTTCGCAATTGAACAAGGAGTTCCACTGCATGCTGGATCTCTGCCTTTTGACGCTCACGGTCTTGTGGGATTTCTCGCTCGATGGTTAGCGGTCCGCGATATCCAATCTCCTTGAGCGCCGTCAAATAGGCCCTCATATCTACTTGCCCTTTGCCCAGTGGTACCTCGGCCCCCCAGGTTTTCCCAGGCTCTTGGCTCCATGTTGCATCTTTGCAGTGAATACTCCTAACGAGCGAACCAAGCTGCTTGAGCGCCGGGATGGGTTCCCCCATTCCGTAGAGAATCATGTTGGCGGGATCGAAATTGATGAAAAGATTTTGTCGCTGCATATCGGTGATGAATTGCATCAACGCATCGGCTGACTCTTGCCCGGTTTCAAGGTGCACGTTCTGTTCGTTGTGTTTAGCATGGTCGCACAACTGGCGAGTCACCTCAATAATTTCGGCATACTCCTTGGAATGCGTGTCATGCGGCACCACACCCAAATGCAATCCAATCGTGTTGCAGCCAAGTAGTCTGGTGAAGTCCGAGATCTCTTTCATTTCAACCAAACGCGCCGCTCTGGATGCGAGCGGAACCAAACCAACGGTGCGTTCGACGGTTGGGATGTCCGCATAGCTTTCCCCATCAAAGCCACCGAATACGCAGGTGAGTTCAATTCCAAAGGCATCGAGCTGCTTTAAAAACTTCTCAGCAGCCTGAGGTGTTCGGCCTTCCGCGTGAGGAGTGTGTAACTGAATAGACGGAATATCAAGTTCTTTGGCTACCTCCAAGTGAACCCCAAGACCAGCATCAATACTCGTGAATACACCAATCGACCAAGGAGGAAGGTTCATGAACTTGACTTCAACTAATAGGAGGGAATTGCGGAGGGGGCAAAACAAAGACTAGCAATGGGAAAGATCGAATTCACTACCGACCGATCATGCGAGATCGGGCCATCGCGTCCTCGGCCAACTGAATATAGCGTTGGTCCTGTGTTCCCGCCCAGGCTCGCTGGTAGGTGACGCTCAATACGGTGTAATTTGTGGAATCGTTTGGCTCCAATTCGCAAGCCATTTCGGCGTGTCTCACTGCGTCTTCGTGTTTTCCGGTCGCCGTGCAGATTCTTGCAAGCGTAAGATGGGCGAGTACATGCTTGGGATCCTCTGCCAAAATCTCGGTTAATATTGCAGCAGCTTCTTCTTGTTTGCCCTGGTCTTTGAGTTTCTCAGCTTCATTCAAGCGTTGCGTGGTTGTCGTCATCGGAATTCAGAATTGTGAAATAGTTCGGTATGTAGAAAGTCAGTTGAGGCTAATGATTGCGTCGATCATAACATGGGCCGAAAACCGTGGGCTAAGGCCCTTCGGCTAATCAGCCGCAACGCGTTAGCGTACGGTTTAGCCCGACTTATGATCTAAGCCGAACTATGATCTTAGCCCGACTTATGATCAACGACCCAATTATTGTCTCGGCACAGATCGAATTGTAGTCGATGCGCGAGGATTGTGGTACGGACCTGAACTCAACGCTCAAGTTCTTTGCTCATTTCCAGGAGTGCATCCATGATTTTCACGGAAGCTTGAGGCTCCAAATAGTTCGTCCCAGGCCACGTTTCATAACCGCCCAATTCAAAATGCCTAGGCGTTGGAAGGTAGCCATAATATCCATGTGCAAGCTCGACCATGAACGAAGCCGAAAATGGGCTGCGTGCCTTGAATTCGAGTCCCGTTTCCGCAAAGGTTTCGCAAGGACTCGTCGCGATGCAGACGTCACCAATTCGGAAAACTTGCACGGGAGCTTTCGTCGACGGGCTCGCATTCGCGAGCCGTTTGATCCTTGCAGCATAGATAAAGGGTAACTCGTTCTTTTTAGAAACCGTATCCTTAGCTTCCGTTTCTTGAACCCATGACAGCAAGGCGTCGTCGACCTTACGCCACTGCACATCCAGTTCACGATAGCGAGCCCCCAATTCCGCTCGATTATTCCATGTTAAGATAGCGAACGAAGCATGAACTTTGTTTGCAACATCTTCTGCCACATATTGCATCTGTTCATAGTTGTTTTTTCGAGGTCGCGGCTGGCGGAAGTTGATATTGTTGATATCTCCGCTCGTGCCATTGGCCATGATTGCGACGAAAGGCGGATCGGAATCGGAATTGCTTTGCAGTTTCTTCAAGGCCTCACAGTACATCCCGTAATAGTCGGCAGAGATGTGTCCATCGCCAACGCCACCCACGTAATGGAGCGAGTAAGCGGAAAAGACCGATACCAGCCGCCCTGCCGGTTCTCGAACCGCGAGATACGAGATTTTGGGATCGATTGGGCCAACTGGCTCGACAAGATCCGGGCTCCCACTGGCCGGATTCATTTTAACCTTGTCGATTGTCCCAAATGGATTCACGGGAGCGGTCCCCTCTTTCATTAGCCAGCGTCGGTTAAAGAGATGTTCCGGTACATCAACGGTACTAAACGCAATCTCCGCCGGTCGCAATAAGTTCGACGCACGTCGCACACCATCCGCAATCCGGCGTGCCACGAAACGTTGATAATCATCCAGCTCCTGGTCTGAATTATATTGCCGAACGCCCAACGCAGAAGCAGCCGAATGGGTGTGTGTACCGCTAATAAGAACATTGTCGGATGGAATACCGCAGGATTCTTGAATCAACCGGCGGGCCTCGACGCTCAGGCTGCGATGAATCCCCAAGAGGTCGCAAACGACAAACGCAAGCTTCGTTTTGCCGTCGTCGAGTACCAGGCAACGCGCATGAAGCTCATCGTGAATATGCTTCGACGGCGATGGAACAAATCCACCTATAATATCCAATCCGAGTTCGGGCGTGATAACGCTTGTCGCCGCCCCAGCACGCAATGGTAAGGAATCTTGCGGGAGGGCAAACCTCGGTGAAGCGAGTAAAACCGCGAAAAATGCGAGGCATGCGATGGGATGTTTCATTTTGGCGCTTCGAATTGGTTAAGGAAATGGACATACATTAGGCGAGCGGCAGATTGGAAACTACCAAAAGGTGATTGGGACCAATGTCCCGATCCTCTGTTTGGTCGGAACATCTGTTTGGATGGGACAAATGGTCCCATCCTACCCTCCGTTCCGGTATCTTTCACCCTACCGCTCGCCATATAGGATACCCCAACAAGCTTGTCTGGTTGGTGAATAAGGTACATTGCTAAGCAAGGTCACTCTCGGCAAGAGTGACCTACGGTAGGTCGCACATGCCGGTCGCAACCATTGGAGTCTTGATTATCCGACCGGAAGCGTAACTCGACAAATCGTCCCACCCTCTACGGCCTGCTCGAAACGCAACTCGCCTCCTAAGCCATAAATGACGTTGCGAGTTAGGAACACTCCAAGACCCATTCCCTGTCCAACTTCTTTGGTCGTAAAAAATGGTTCGCCAATACGGCGTTGAACTTCCGAACTCATGCCTGAGCCGTTATCGACGATCATGATTTGCCAAAGTTCGCTGAAACGCTTTCCCACGATTCCATTTTCCGTGGTCACTCGCAACTCAACCTGTTGGCCTGCCTGGGACGCATCCAAGCCATTTTGCAACAGGTTGCGAAGCGCCTGTGAAAGAGCTTGTTTTGGGAGCAGGGCTTGACGCCCCCCTACCTCTTGCGAGAACTGAATGTCGACCCGATGTGGCTCTCGCATCGCTTCGATCGTTTCTTGGACAATCTCGCTCAAGGATATCGGATGCAAATGTTCTGCCGCAGCTTCACCAGCACCGCTTTTCATGCGATGCAAGATCTCTTTGCACCGATTCAGTTCCTCGCGAATCAGTGCGACATCGCGTCGAACCGATTGTGATGCATCGGTTTTTTCAAGGTTGCGAGATAATTCCTTAGCAACGACCGCAATCGTGGATAGCGGCGAAGCTAGCTCGTGTCCAGCGCCCGCAGCAAGGGTTGCAAGCGCCTCCAATCGCTGGGACCGTTCACGCTCTTTCTCAACCACCGCGAGTTCTACTTCTCGCTGTCGCAGCTCCATCGCCAACATCGAAATAAAGTAGGTTATGACGCAACAACAGGTTGAAAACGCAATGAAGAATGCATACTTCGACACACTCCACTCGGCGAGGTGCGAAAGCGGCGATCGCTCGAACACCTGCAGCGAATGCGATTGGTTCAGCAGTAACAAACAGCCTAGTATCGACACGAACGAAATGCACCACGCCCACACTCGGGGCAGCAACATGCCAGCAATCGCGATATTGGCGAAGTAGAAAAAAATAAACGGATTGGCTGCTCCTCCCGAGCAATAGAGCAACGCGGTCAACGTAAAAACGTCGATTCCAAGCAGGACAGTGATCGCGCGGCTACCGATCGTATCATCTTGATTAGAATACGCCGACTCGATAGGCAAATTTGATAAGCCGCTTGGCGTGCCCAATGAAACTCTCTTGAATCGCCTTGCCCACAACCAAAGAGCCAAGTTACTCGCGGCCGTGACAGCAACGAGCAGCAACATTGCTGCAATCGGTAGCGGGATTTGCAGCACAAACCAAACATAGCCGATGACCAACAGTTGGCCCGCGACTGCAACCCATCTCAATTGAGTGAGCCAAATTGCAGTCGAAACATGCGGCTCAGAAAACACGTGCAATCGTTGACTTGTCATTTCTCACGATTTCTTGGATTCGGCTCATCCACGATCGCAGATAGCGACATGAAATAGTGAAGGAAGCTTTCCACATGGTATCGACACTGAGCGTCCTCGCGGCGTGCATAGTGCTCACGCCACCGCTCACGCTGTTGTTCGGACAATTCGCCCCATGTTACCAACGGTGTATCGGTAACCATTCCCGCGATTTCGATGCCGGTCAATGCAGATTCGTAAACTTGTAGTTGAGCCACTAAGCCACCTACCAGCCCTTGATCCTTCTTGCGAACTCCGATAGTTAGCAGAACGTCGGCGCTTTGGCATAGAAAATTGTTTTGCAAGGAGTCTTGAAGTATGTCCACTTCGGAACGCTGGCCATCGATGTAGATATACGTGTTTTTGGCTGAGTTCGTACCACCATAGACGAGTGCAACATGCATCCATTTCGCGACGGGTACAGGATCTTTGCAACGAATGCGAATCGCGTTCGATGGCTCGTTGTGAATCAATACGAAACTGAAACGACCCTTTTCGATCAGCAGCTCGTAACCAATGAAACCACCCGCTGTTTGTGACTTAGTGCGATGGAGAACCACCGCTCGATCTAGCTGCTCAGGAACTTTGAGTTCCAAACAAAGGGTAAATTCTTGGGTGCGAGAGAAAATTCCAGTTTGGGGGAACACCAGGGAATTTTCGCCATCGACAAGGACGGCTTTGCGGTTTCCATCCGACACGAAGGTGATATCACCTCCCTCAATCATTCCAGGACGATCCGATCGAGCAAGATTGGCCAACGTCGTCAGCGGTGTCGACCTTGTTGGTTTATCGAAAGGAAAATCCGCAACGAGCCACGCATCTTTGGGTTGCGGCCAGCCAGCCAAGGAGCTGTACCAATTCTCAACCGCTACGCCCTCAGATAGTTTTCGCAACTCATCTGCATAAGCTTGCCCAACGCTCGCCATCGCCTTTTCCAGCGTTTTGACTGCGTTTTTTTTGGCATCCGTTTCGTTGCTTTCTTGTTGCGACAACGTTTCGCTCGATAGCCACACGAGGACGACCAACGAAAATAGCTG